>JBKBSR010000276.1:0-4528 GCA_046291055.1 Roseococcus sp. | reverse complement strand
CGGCGCGGGCGGCGCGCCGCGCCGGGCGGCTTGGCCCGCCCGCTCCGCCCCTGCTACCCGCAGCCCATGCGCCCCGATTCCCGCCCGCCCGAGACGCCCGCATGAGCAACGCCTTCGTCCAGATCGACAATGTCGCCATGCGCTACGGCGGCGTGGAGGGCACCCTCGCGCTGGAGGGCTGCTCGCTCGAGGTGCAGCAGGGCGAGTTCGTCGCCGTCGTCGGCCCCTCGGGCTGCGGCAAGTCCACGCTGATGCGCCTCGTCTCCGGGCTCTGGCCCGCCACCGACGGCAATGTGCTGGTCGGCAACAAGGAGGTGGACGGGCCGCTCGACCTGGTGGGCATGGCCTTCCAGAACCCCACTTTGCTGCCCTGGCGCAGCATCCTCGAGAACGTGATGCTGCCGCTCGAGATCGTGCCGGCGCACCGCAGGCGCCTGCGCAGCGAGCGCGCCATGTACGAGGCGAAGGCGCTCGAGCTGCTCAAGCTCGTCGGCCTCGAGGGCTTCGCGGCGAAGCAGCCCTACCAGCTCTCGGGCGGCATGCAGCAGCGCACCAGCCTCTGCCGCGCCCTGATCCACGAGCCGCCGCTGCTGATGCTGGACGAGCCCTTCTCCGCGCTCGACGTGTTCACGCGCGAGGATCTCTGGGCCGTGCTGCAGAATGTCTGGATGGCGCGCAAGCCCACCGTCATCCTCGTCACCCACGATCTGCGCGAGGCCGCCTATCTGGCGGATCGCGTGCTGGTGATGAGCGCGCGGCCGGGGCGCATCATCGCCGAGCGCCGCGTGGAGTTCCCGCGCCCGCGCAC
This sequence comes from Roseococcus sp., assembly GCA_046291055.1. Lineage (GTDB taxonomy): Bacteria > Pseudomonadota > Alphaproteobacteria > Acetobacterales > Acetobacteraceae > Roseococcus. The sequence continues at coordinate 3,720 of JBKBSR010000276.1, read as the reverse complement.
GATGGAGACCACCTTCCTGCCCGAGTTCACCTCGCTGGTCGCCGACCTGCGGGCCTATATCGCCGCCGCCCGCAAGGGCGAGGAGGTCACCTGATGTCCACCCGCGCGCAAGCCCGCCTCGAAGCCATGGCGGCGGCGGCCCGCCGCCAGCGCCGCCTGCAGGCCTGGCTGCCCTGGATGGTGCTGATCGGCGCCTTCCTGCTGTGGGAGATGCTGGTGGAGGTGTTCGGCATCTCCACCTTCATCCTGCCCGCGCCCACCGATGTCTGGGCCGCGGCGGTGCGCTGGTGGAAGCCGCTGATGGACGACAGCCTGATCACCCTCGGCACCACGCTGGCGGGTTTCGCGCTGGCGGTGGTGGGGGGGCTGCTGCTGGGCATCGCCATCGGCAGCTCCACCCTGGTGTACAAGGGCCTCTATCCGCTGCTGATCGCCTTCAACTCCATCCCCAAGGTGGCGGTGGTGCCGGTGCTGATCGTGTGGTTCGGCATCGGCATCTGGCCGGCCATCATCACCGCCTTCCTGATCAGCTTCTTCCCGATCGTGGTGAATGTCGCCACCGGCATCGCGACCGTGGAGCCCGAGCTGCGCGACGTGCTGCGCGCGCTGGGCGCAAGGCCGGTGGACATCATCCGCAAGGTGGGGCTGCCGCGCGCCATGCCCTATTTCTTCGCCTCGCTGAAGGTGGCGATCACGGTGGCCTTCGTCGGCGCGATCATCGCCGAGAGCGTGGCGCCCAACGCGGGCATCGGGCGGCTGATGATGGTCGCCTCCTCCCGCTTCGACGTGCCGCTGGTGTTCGCCGGGCTGATCGTGACGGGGCTGATGGGCATCATGCTCTACTGGATCGCCGAGTTCATCGAGCGGCGCACCATCGGCTGGGCCATGCGCGGGCAGGAGCAGCAGCTCTCGACCGGCGGCTGAACCGCCCTCACCCGTCCTGCACGCCCAGCGCCCGCCCGGGCGCGGGCGGCGCCGGCGGCAGCCGCCACAGCAGGAACAGCATGAGGAACAGGGCGGGCAGGGCCGCGGCCGTGGTCATCAGGAAGAACCAGGTCCAGCCCAGCGCCTCGGCCCACTGGCCGGACCAGCCGCCGAGAACCCTGAGCGGCACCGCCGCCAGCGAGGAGAGCAGCGCGTATTGCGTGGCGCTGAAGGCGCGGTTGGTCAGCGAGGTGAGGTAGGCCACGAAGGCCGCATCCGCGAGGCCGTCGGTGAAGTTCTCGACCCCCACCTGGGCATAGAGCATCCCGATGTCGCGCCCCGCGTGATGCAGCGCCACATACATCAGGTTCGAGAGCATCTGCAGCAGCCCGGTGACGACCAGCGCCCGGCCCGTGCCGAGGCGCGCCACCACCCAGCCGCCCGCCAGCACGCCCGCGAGGGTCATCGCCAGGCCGAAGACGCTCGCCACCGCCGCCACCTCGCCGCGGGTGAAGCCGAGCTGCCGGTAGAAGGGCGCGGTCATGATGCCGGCCAGCGCCTCGCCCAGCTTGAACAGCGCGACGAAGAGCAGGATGGCGAGCCAGTACCGGCGGCCCATGAAGTCGAGGAACGGGTCCACCACCGCCAGGCGCAGCCGCCGCGCCCAGCCCATCGCCTCGCGCGGCGGGGCCTGCGGCTCCGGCGCCAGCAGCACGGCGAGGAAGCCCACCCCCACCAGCCCGGCGCAGTAGAGGAAGGCGCCGTCCCACCCCACCAGCCCGACCATGCCCAGCGCCCCGGCATTGGCCGCCAGCAGCGCGAAGCGATAGCCCCAGACATAGCAGGCGAAGCCGTAGCCCTGCTGCTGCTCCTCCAGGATCTCGATGCGATACGCATCCACCACGATGTCCTGGCTGGCCGAGAGGAAGGCCACCAGCACCGCCACCGCGGCGGTGAGCGCGGCGGCCGAGGCGGGGTCGGTCAGCCCCATGGCCGCGATGGCGAGCATCAGCGGCGGCTGGATGGAGGCGAGCCAGCCGCGCCGCCGCCCGAGGCCGCGGAACAGCGGCGGCGGCGCGTGGTCGATCACCGGCGACCACAGGAACTTCAGCGAATAGGCGAGGCCGATCAGCGCCGTGAAGCCGATGGCGGCGAGGCTGAGGTTGCTCTCGCTGAACCATTGCCGCAGCACGAAGCCGGTGAGCGGCAGCGGCGCCCCGGCCGCGAAGCCGAGCGCGAGCAGGATCAGGAAGCGGCGGTCACGGAGCAGGGCGGCCATGCGCCGCTTCGCTATCAGGCGGCGGGGCGCTTCGCCATGGAGTCTCCCGCGATCGGATTCGCGCCGCCGGGCGATTCCGCCCTCCGGCGATCCGATCTACACGCCGGCCATGACCGCGCCGGCCCGCCTGCACCTGATCCGCCACGCCCTCGTCGAGCCCTCCGCCCGCGCTGTGCTCTACGGCAACATGGATGTGGCCTTGTGCGAGATGGCGCTGCGGCAGGAGGCGGCGCTGTATCGCTGGCTGGCCGCGCGGCTGCCGCGCCCCGCGCGCTGGGTGGCCACGCCCCTCTCGCGCACCCGGGCCACGGCGGCCGCCATCTTCGCCGCCGGCTATCCGGAGCAGGAACTGGCCATCGAGCCCGACCTCGCCGAACAGGCGCTGGGGGAATGGCAGGGCATCTCCCACGAGGCGCTGACCGAGCGGCTGCGCCACCCGCCCCACCCCTTCTGGCCGCACGCCGCGCATGAGCGCCCGCCGGGCGGCGAGAGCCTGGACGATGTGCGCCGCCGCGTCGGCCCCGTGATCGAGCGCCTGGCCGCCGCGGGGGGCGAGAGCGTGGTCATCGCCCATGGCGGCAGCATCCGCGCCGCGCTGGCGCACGCGATGGACCTGGACGCGCACCGGGCGCTGATGTTCTCGGTGAAGAACCTCTCCGTCACCACGCTGGAGAAGCACGGCGCCGCCTGGCGCGTGGTCGCGGTGAACGAGGAGCCCTTCTGGCCGGGCTGATCCCCTGCCCCGAGCCCGCCCTGAAATCGCTTCCGGCGCGCCACAACCCCGGCTAGAATCGCGCCCTGTGCGGGAGTTATCGGGGGAAACTCATGCGCAATCTGATGCTTTTCGCCGCCGCCGCGCTGCTCGCGGCCTGCGCCGGCGAACCGACGCGCAACGCGCCCCAGGCGCTGGTGGACCGTGCGGCGCTCACCGTTCAGGACATCCTGATGGAGGAGCATGACCGGCTGGACGCCGCGGCCGCCCTGCGCCGCGCGCGCGGCGTGCTGGTCTGCCCGCGCACCTTCCGCGCCGCCTTCTTCGCCGGCGGCGAGGGCGGCGGCTGCGTGCTGGTGGGGCGCGACGCCGCCGGCTCCTGGTCCTCGCCGGCCTTCTACGCCATCGGCTCGGGCAGCATCGGCTTCCAGGCCGGCATCCAGGACAGCCAGACCCTGCTGCTGCTGATGAACGAGCGCGCGCTGAACGCGGTGATCGACAACCAGTTCAAGCTGGGCGCCGACGCCTCGCTCGCGCTGGCGACGCTCGGCGGCTCGGTGGAGGGCGCGACGACGACGAACCTCGGCGCCGACATCCTGGCCTTCTCGCGCTCGCGCGGGCTGTTCGCCGGCCTCGCCATCGACGGCACCGTGATCAACGCGCAGCCCGAGTGGAATCGCGCCTATTACGGGCGCGAAGTCGGCGCGCGCGACATCGTGATCAACATGGCCGCGCACAATCCGGGCGCGGACCCGCTGAGGGCGGCTCTGCTGCGCTTCGGCGGCCAGAACGCCCGGGCCGCCCC
>JBKBSR010000002.1:0-30400 GCA_046291055.1 Roseococcus sp. | reverse complement strand
TCTCCTGCCCAACGACCTGGAGGCTATGCCTTGGCCCCTGCTTTTCCTCGCGCTGGGGGGGGGGGGGGTCGGGCGCGCCGGCGCGCCCGTGCCCGACGCTCCCGCCCTCGTGGTCGCCGCCGGCACCGGGCTCGGCCTCGCGGTGCGCCATGCGGGGGGCGTCACGGCCACCGAGGCGGGGCATGCCGCCTTCGCCCCTCATGACGCCGAGGAGGAGGCGGTGCTCGCGCATCTGCGCGCGCGCCAGGGGCCCGTCTCGCATGAGGATCTGCTGAGCGGCGGGGGGCTGCCGCGGCTCGCCGCCGCGCTGGCCGCGCTGCGCGCCCTGCCGCCCCCGCCCGCCGAGGCCGCCGCCCTGGCCGAGGCCGCGCGGCGCGGCGAGGCGCTGGCGCGCGCCGCCATCGCCCTGTTCTGGCGCGCCCTGGGCGGCTTCTGCGGCGATGCGGCGCTGATGCACGGCGCGCGCGGCGGCGTGCATCTGGCCGGGGGGGCGCTGGCGCGGCTGCTGCCCTTCTGCGACCGCGCGGCCTTCCTGGCGCGCTTCGACGCCAGGCCGCGCATGGCCGGCTACCTCTCCCGCATCCCGGTGCGGCGCATCGCCCACCCCGAGCCGGGGCTGCTCGGCCTCGCGGCGCTGGCCGCTACCAGGTCATCGGCACGCTGAGGCGCGCACCGGGCGCGGGCGCCTGCAGCAGGCGCTGCTCGCGCTGGTTGATCGCCCCATCCGCCGCCGCGCCGCGGCTGGGCAGGCGGGGGTTGATCATGGTGGGCGAGAGGGTGGGGTCCATGCTCGGGGCAGGGCCGCGCGGGCCCTCCATGTCGAGGTTGGGGCGCGGCGCCAGCTCCACTCGCCGCTGCGGCGCGCTGTTCCCGTAATCGGGCGCGCCGATCATGCCCCCGCCCAGGAAGGCGCGGTCGCGCGGGTCGGCGGGGCGCGGGCGCGGGGCGGGGTTGGCCTGGGCCTGCGCCTGGGCCTGCGGGCGGGGCTGGGGCTGGGGCTGGGCCTGAGGCTGGGCCTGGCCGCGCGGCGCCTCGGCGCGCGCGGGGGGCGGCGCGGGCTGAGCGAGCGCGGGGGCCGCGCCGAGGGCGAGCAGCAGAAGGAGGGCGCCTCTCATAGCCCGGCCATGCCCCGCGCATCCTCGGGCGGGTTGCCAGCCGCGGCGGCGCGCCCCTCGCGCCAGGCCGTCAGCGCCCAGCGCACGGAGGGGAAGGCGATCTCGTCCCATGGGATCTCTCCCCAGTCGAACAGCCGCACCTCGAGGCTCTCGGGCCCCGGGGCGAAGCCCGGCTCGGCGAGGCGCGCGCGGAAGATCACCTGCACCTGCCCGATTCGCGCGATCGAGTAGACGCCCAGGATTCCCTCCAGCGCAAGCTTCGCGCGCGCCTCCTCCCAGGCTTCGCGCGCCGCGCCCTCCTCCACCGTCTCGCCCATCTCGAGATAGCCGGCGGGCAGGGTCCAGAAGCCGCGGCGCGGCTCGATGGCGCGGCGGCAGAGCAGCACCCGCCCGCCCTCGCCCACCACCGCGCCGACCACGACCTTCGGGTTCTCGTAGGCCACGAAGCCGCAATCGCCGCAGACGAGGCGCTCTCGGTCCTCGCCGGCGGGGATGCGGCGCTGGAAACGGCTGCTCATGCGCGGCAGGTGGGCCCTCGGGCGGCGCGGGACAAGCGGCTACTCCAGCGTGATGCCGGCGGCGCGGATCACCGCGCCCAACTCCTCCACCTCGCGGCGCGCGAGCGCGTCGAGCTCGGCCAGCGTCATCGCGCGGGTGGCCGCGCCGCCCGCTTCGGCGCGCGCCCGGATCACGGGGTCTTCGGCGAGCCGGCGCAGCTCCGCGTTCAGCCGCTCGCGCGCCGCGGCAGGGATGCCGGCGGGGGCGAAGAAGGCGAACCAGGCGTCCAGCGTGAAGCCGGGCAGCCCGGCTTCGGCGGTGGTGGGCACATCGGGCAGGCCGGGGCTGCGCGTGGCGCTCGCCATCGCCAGCGCCTTCACCCGCCCGCCCTGCACGAGCGGGATGGCCGAGGAGGGGGTGGTGATGAACAGCTCCACCCGGCCGCCCGCCACGTCCTGCAGCGCGGGGGCGGCGCCGCGATAGGGCACATGCGTCATCTCCACGCCCACGGCGCGCGCGAAGAGCACCCCCGCGATGTGCTGGATGGAGCCGTTGCCGCTGCTGGCGTAGTTGATCGGCTCGCGCCGCTCGCGCAGCCAGGCGATGAAGCTGCGCAGGTCGTTCGCCGGCACCTGCGGGCCGACGAAGATGCCGTGCGGCGCGAGCGTGGCCATGCCGACGGGCGTGAGGTCGCGCAGCGGGTTCCAGGTGAGGCTGCGCATCATCGCGGGGTTGCCCGCGTGGTAGCCGGAGTATTGCAGCAGCAGCGTCTGCCCGTCCGGCGCCGCGCGCACCGCCGCCCCGATGCCGATATTGCCGTTGGCGCCGCCGCGGTTCTCGATCACCACCGGCACGCCGAGCGCCTGCGAGAGCCCCTCCATGTAGAGCCGCGCCGCGAAATCCGTGCCGCCGCCGGGCGGGTTGGGCACGATCACGGTGATGGGCCCGCGCGGCTGCCAGGCCCCCTGGGCGCGCGCGGCGAAGGGCAGCGCCGCGCCGGCGGCGATGAGGCTGCGTCGGTGCATGTCTCGTGTCCTCCCGGTGTCGTTCTGGTTCAGAGAAAGGCGTCGAGCGCGGCCAGCACCTCCTCCGGCGCTTCCTCGGCGAGGTAGTGGCCGCTCTCCACCGCATGGCCCGAGACGGGGCCCTCGGCATAGGCGCGCCAGACGGCGAGGGGATCATACCACTGGCCGATCTTCCCCTTGCGCCCCCACAGCGCCAGCAGCGGGCAGGCGAGGCGCCGCCCCGCCGCGCGGCTCTCGCGGTCATGGGCGAGGTCCATGCCGGCGGCGGCGCGGTAGTCCTCGCAGATCGCGGCCACCGTGCCGGGGGCGCGCAGCGCGGCGAGGTAGTCGGCCCGCGCCTCGGGGTGGAAGAAGCCCTTCTCCTTCGGCTCGCGGTTCGTGTGGATGTCGAACCAGAGCTCCACATCCTGCCCGATCAGCCGCTCGGGCTGCGGGTGCGGCTGCGCCAGCCAGAACCAGTGGTAGTAGCCCATGGCGAAGGCCATGTCGGCGTGCTCGAAATGGTGCAGCGTGGGCACGATGTCCATCACGCAGAGCCGCTCCACCGCCTCCGGATGGTCGAGGGCGAGGCGGTGCGCCACGCGCGCGCCCCGGTCATGGCTGACGACGGCGAAGCGCGGATGGCCCAGGCCGCGCATCAGCGCCACCATGTCCTGCGCCATGGCGCGCTTGGAATAGGCGGCGTGGTCGGCGCTGACCGGCGGCTTGGAGGAGAAGCCGTAGCCGCGCAGGTCGGGCGCGATGACGGTGAAGCGCCGCGCCAGCGCGGGCGCGACGCGGTGCCACATGGCATGCGTCTGCGGGTTGCCGTGCAGCAGCAGCAGGGGCGGGCCCGCGCCGCCGCGGCGCAGGCGCAGCGCGACGCCGTTGGCCTCGCGCGTCTCCAGGCTGAAGCCCTCGAAGAACATGGGGCGATGCTGGCACCCCCGCGCGTCCGGGAAAAGCGCCCGCCGCCCGATTGACCGGCCCGCCCGCCCGCAGCAGGCTTCGCCCGCCACGCCAGATCAGGGAGGAACCGCCATGGCCCAGGACGACGACGCGCTGTTCAACAAGGGCCTGCCCATCCGCCGGGCGGTGCTCGGCGCCGAGTATGTGGACGCGAGCCTCGAGAAGGCCGACGACTTCATGATGGCCTTCCAGCGCATCACCACGAGCTGGGCCTGGGGCATGGCCTGGGGCGACCCGACGCTGGACCGCAAGACGCGCTCCATCATCAACCTCGCCATGCTCACCGCCATGGGCAAGATCCCCGAGGTGAAGCTGCACGTGAAGGGCGCGCTGAACAACGGCGTAAGCGTGGACGAGATCCGCGCCACGCTCTGCCACGCCGCCGCCTATGCCGGCATCCCTGCCGCGCTCGACGCCTTCAAGGCGACGCACGAGGTGCTGCTCGCCGAGGGCGCGATCAAGCCCAAGGCCGCGAAGAAGGCGGAGGACGAGAAGCCCGCGAAGAAGAAGGCGAAGAAGTAGCCGCCATGGCGCGCCTCGCCTTCGCCGGGATCGGCAACATGGGCTGGCCGATGGCGGCCAACCTCCTCCGCGCGGGCCACGAGGTCGCGGTGAGCGATCTCTCGCCCGAGCGCGTGGCCCGCTTCGTCTCCGAGGTCGGCGGGCGCGGCGCGCACGGCGTCGCCGAGGCCTGCGCGGGCGCGGAGGCGCTCGTTACCATCCTGCCCACCAGCCGCGAGGTGGCGATGGTGGCCGAGGCCGCCGCGGGCGCCCTGCCCGCCGGCGCGCTGTTCATCGACATGACCTCTGGCAACCCCTCCCGCACGCGGGAGATCGCGCGGATGCTCGCCCTGCACGGCATCCGCATGGTGGATTGCCCCGTCTCCGGCGGCGTGCCGCGCGCGAAGACGGGCGAACTCGCCATCATGGCCGGCGGCGAGGCCGCGGACCTCGACGCGGCAGAGCCGATCCTGCGCGCCATGGGCACATCCATCCACCGCTGCGGCCCCATCGGCGCCGGCCAGGCGATGAAGGCGCTGAACAACCTGGTCAGCGCCGGCGGCTTCCTCATCGGCATCGAGGCGCTGCTGATTGGCCAGAAATTCGGGCTGGAGCCTGGATTGATGGTGGATGTGCTGAACGCCTCCACGGGCATGAACAACTCCACCCAGAAGAAGTTCCGGCAGTTCGTGCTCTCGCGCCGCTTCGACAGCGGCTTCGCGCTGGAGCTGATGGTGAAGGACCTCACCATCGCCCTCGATGTCGGCAAGGAGGCCGGCGTGCCCACGCCGCTCGCGGCGCTGACGCGCGAGCTCTGGGCCGCGGCCGCGGCCCATCTCGGCCCCGGCGAGGACCACACGGCCATGGCGAAGCTCGCCGAGCGGCTGGCGGGGCAGGTGCTGGCCGGCGGGAATACGTGACGGGCGATTCAGCTTCGCCTCAGCAACGGTTCAGCGCGGATCAAGGCCGCGCCCGCTATCGCGCCGCACAACGCCGGGCTTGACATCCTCGCTACATGAACAATCTTTCATGTGTCGGCCGGCGCTGGAGATCGCGGGCAAGCGACACGCCCCCGGGGCAAGGGGCCTGTTGAGCCGACAGCCGGGCGCCCTGCGCCCGGACCCCGGGCGCTGAGCCGTGCGCTCTCCACACCGAAGGATGCTGGAGAGTCGCGATGAGTCCCGTCTTCGCGCGCCGTCTGTGCGCGCCCCTGTTCCTCTCCGCCCTCGCCGCGCCGGCGCTGGCCCAGCCCGGCACGGCGGAGGTGGCGATCCGCCTCGATGAGCGGCAGCTCCGCGCCGGCGGCATCGAACTCGGCCGGCCCGAGCCCGAGACCGGCCCCTCGGAGCTGCTGCTGCCCGGTGCGGTGGCGGTGCCGCCCGGCCAGCTCCGCGTGGTGGCCGCCCCGGCCGCGGGGCTGGTCGAGGCCATCCACGTCGCCCCGGACGAGCGCGTGCGCGCCGGCCAGGCGGTGGCGCGGCTGCGCTCGACCGAGCTGGTGGAGGCGCAGCGCCTGTTCCTGGAGGCCCGCACCCAGCATGACCTGGCGGCCGAGAAGCTGCGCCGCGACGAGCAGCTCCACCGCGAGCGCGTGATCGCCGAGCGTCGCCTCATCGTCACCCGCGCCGAGCACACCGCCGCCGCCGCCGCGCTGGACGAGCGCACGCAGATGCTCGGCCTGCTCGGCATGAGCGAGCACGAGATCGCGGAGCTGGCCCGCACGCGCCGCATCCAGCAGGCCCTGACGGTGACGAGCCCCATTGCGGGCGTCGTGCTGGGCCGCGCCGCCACCCCCGGCGAGCGCGTGGCCCAGGCCGCGCCGCTGCTGACAGTGGGCGACCTCTCCACGCTCTGGATCAACGTGCAGGTGCCGCTCGCCCGCGCCCCGGCGCTGGCGGAGAACGCGCGCGTGCTCGTGCCCGCCCAGGGCGTCGAGGGCCATGTGCTGCGCCTGGGCCGCACCGCCGACGCGGCGACGCAGAGCGTGACGGCGGTGGCGGAGGTGACCCGCGGCGTGGACGCGCTGCGCCCCGGCCAGGCGGTGACGGTCGCCTTGCAGCTCCGCGCCAACGGCACGCCGCAATGGCGCGTGCCGGCCGGCGCCGTGGTGCGCCACCGCGAGCGGCACTGGGTGTTCGTCCGCACGGCCCAGGGCTTCACCGCACGCCCCGTGACGGTGCTGAACGAGACGGCGCAGTTCACCTCCATCCGCGCGGCGCTCGCGCCTGCGGACCAGATCGCGGTGCGCGGGATGCCGGCGCTGCTCGCCGAACTCGCCGAAGCGGACGAGGGCTGAGACCATGCTCGGACATCTCGTGGACACGGCGCTGCGCCAGCGCCTGCTCGTGCTCGTCGCCGCGCTGGGCCTGATGGCCTGGGGCGTGCAGTCCTACCGCGCCCTGCCCATCGACGCCTTCCCCGACGTGGCGCCGACGCAGGTGCTCGTCTCCATGCGCGCGCCCGGCCTCACGCCCGAGGAGCTGGAGCGCCGCGTCACCGCGCCGGTGGAGACGGCGATGCGCGGCATCCCGAACCTCGTCTTCATGCGCTCGGTCACGCGCTTCTCGGTCACGCTCATGACCTTCGAGTTCAGCGAGGGCACGGACATCTTCTGGGCCCGCGCGCAGGTGAACGAGCGGCTGCAGCAGGTGCTGCCGGAGCTGCCGCCGGGCGTGCAGGGCGGACTCGCGCCCATCGTCACGCCGCTCGCGGAGATGCTGATGTTCACGCTGGAGGGCGAGAACCTCTCGCCCGCCGATGCGCGCACGCTGATGGACTGGGTGGTGCGCCCCGCGCTGCGCGGCGTGCCGGGGGTGGCGGATGTGAACGTGCTGGGCGGCCTGGTGCGGACCTACGAGGTGGCGCCGGACCCCGCGGCCATGGCCGCGCGCGGCATCACCACCGCCATGCTGGAGGAGGCGCTGGAGCGCAACAACCGCAACGACGGCGCCGGCCGCATCCGCGACGGCGAGGAGGCGCTGCTGGTGCGCGCCGAGGGCCGCATCCGCACCCTCGAGGACGTGCGCGCCATCGTGCTCGCGAATCGCGAGGGACGGGTGGTGCGCGTGGGCGACGTGGCGGATGTGCGCTTCGGCGCCTTGCCGCGCAACGGCGCGGTGACGCGCGACGGCGAGGGCGAGGCGGTGTGGGGCCTGCTGCTCGGCCTGCGCGGGGCCAATGCGCGCGCGGTGGTGGAGGGGGCGCGCGCCCGCTTCCCCGCCATCGAGCGGCAACTTCCGGACGGCGTGCGCCTCGTCGTCTTCTACGACCGCGCCGAGCTGATCGGGAAGGCGGTCTGGACCGTGCAGAAGGTGCTGCTGGAGGCCATCGCCCTCGTGGTGGTGCTGCTGCTGCTGTTCCTCGGCAATTTCCGCGCCGCGCTGGTCGTCTCGCTCAGCCTGCCGCTCGCGGTGCTGATCACCTTCGGGGTGATGGGCTGGTGGGGGCTTTCGGCCAACATCATGTCGCTGGGCGGGCTCGCCATCGCCATCGGCCTGCTGGTGGACTGCGCCGTGGTGGTGGTGGAGAACGTGGCCCACCGCTTCCGCGCCCTGCACGGAGGCAGGCCCGCGCTCGCCGAGCGCCTGCGGATGACCGGCGAGGCGGCGCGCGAGGTGGCCGCGCCGCTGGCCTCGGGCGTGGCGATCATCGTCGCGGTCTTCGTGCCGCTGCTCTCGCTGCAGGGGCTGGAGGGGCGGCTGTTCGGGCCCGTGGCGCTCACCATCGCCTTCGCGCTGGTGGCCGCGCTGCTGGTGGCGCTCACCGTGGTGCCGGTGCTCTGCGCCTTCCTGCTCAAGCCGGGCGCGGGCGGCGAGCCCTGGCTCGTGCGCCGGCTGCACGCGCTCTACGACCCCTTCCTCGACTGGGCGCTGCGGAACCCGTTGAAGGTGGCGGGCGCGGCGGGGGCGGGGCTGATCGCGGCCGGCCTCGCCTTCGCGCAGATCGGGAGCATCTTCATCCCGGTGATGGACGAGGGCACGCCCGTCGTCACCCTTCGCAAACACCCCACGATCAGCGTGGACGAGGCGGTGGAGACCGACATGCGCGTGGCCCGCGAGGTTCTCTCGCGCGTGCCCGAAGTGCGGGGCATCATGGCCCGTGCGGGGGCGGACGAGCTGGGCATCGATCCCGTGGGGCTGAACGAGACGGACATGTTCTTCACCCTCGCGCCCCTCGCCGAGTGGCGCCCCGAGGCCCGGCGCGGCGGCATGCCCTTCGTGCTGGAGGCGATCCGCGAGGTGCTGGCGGGCGTGCCCGGCGTCAGCTTCGCCTTCTCCCAACCCATCGACATGCGCGTGCAGGAGATGATCATCGGCGCGCGCGGCGATGTGGTGGTCAAGATCTTCGGCCCCGAAATCCCGGAGCTGAACCGCCTCGCGCGCGAGGTGGCGGAGGCGATCCGCGGCGTGCCCGGCCATGCCGACGTCTTCGCCCTGCGCAACGAGGGCATGAAATACCTGACCGTGACGGTGGACCGGCTCGCCGCCGGCCGGCTGGGCCTCAACGCCTCGGAGGTGCAGGAGACGCTGCGCGTCTGGGTGGACGGGCGGCAGATCGGCACGGTGCTGGAGGGCGAGCGGCGCATCCCCCTGCTGCTGCGCGGCGAGGAGGCGCTGCGCCGCTCGGCCTCCGATCTCGCGCGCGTGCCCATCGCCCTGCCGCAGGGCGGCACGGTGCTGCTCTCCCAGGTGGCCGACATCCGCGAGGAGGAGGGGGCGGTGCAGGTCATCCGCGAACAGGGCAGCCGCTTCGCCACCGTGCTCTCCAATGTGCGCGGGCGCGACACGGGCGGCTTCGTGGCCGAGGCGCAGGCGGCCGTGGCCGCGCGCGTGCGGCTTCCCCAGGGCTACGAGATCGTCTGGGGCGGGCAGTTCGAGAACCAGAGCCGCGCCATGGCGCGGCTGGCCATCGTCGTGCCGGTGGCGCTGGCGGGGATCTTCCTGCTGCTCACCCTCACCTTCGGCAGCCTGCGGCAGGCCGCGCTCGTGTTCTGCAACGTGCCCTTCGCGCTGATCGGCGGCGTGCTGGCGCTCCGGGCCTCGGGCGAGTTCCTCTCCGTGCCGGCCTCGGTGGGCTTCCTCTGCCTCATCGGCATCGCGGTGCTGAACGGGGTGGTGCTGTTGAGCTACGTCAACCGCCTCATCGCGGAACACGGGCTCGATCCCGTCCAGGCGGTGCGGGAGGGCGCGAAGCGGCGTCTGACGCCGGTGACGCTCACGGCCTCCATCGCCGCGCTCGCGCTGGTCCCCTTCCTCTTCGCCACGGGGCCGGGCAGCGAGATCCAGCGGCCGCTGGCCTATGTGGTGATCGGCGGCCTCGTCACCGCGACGGTGCTGACCCTTGTGCTGCTGCCCATCCTCTATGAGCGCTTCGCCCTGCCGCGCGCACGGGCCGGCGCGGCGCAGCCCGAGCCGGCGGAGTGAGGCCGATGCGTGCGATCCTGCCGCTTGCCCTCGTCCTGCTGCTCGCGCCCCTCGGCGCGGCGCTGGCGCAGCCGCACCCGCTGGCGCGACACCTGGAGGCCGCGCTCGCTCTGGACGCGGGCTTCCGCACCCTGGAGGCGCAGCGTGAGGCCGCGGCCGCGCGCGGCGTGGCGGCGCGCGCGCCCATCGCCGGCGCCCCCGCCCTCTCGGGCAGCCTCCGCGCCGACACGCGCGGCCCGCGCGAGCTGCGCGAGTGGGACGCCGAGTTCAGCGCGCCGCTCTGGCTGCCCGGCCAGCGCGGCGCCCTCGCCGGCAGCGTCGAGGCGGCGGTGACGGAGTTCGACCGGCGCCTGGCGCTGCGCCGGCTGGAGGTGGCCGGCCTGCTGCGCGAGGCCTGGTGGGAGGCGGCCGAGGCGCGCCGGAACGCGCAGCTCGCGCGCGAGCGCCTCGCCACCGCGCGCGACATCGCCCGCGACGTGCAGCGCCGCGCCGCCCTGGGCGACATCCCGCCCAGCGAGGCGCTGCTGGCGCGCAACGAGACCCTGGCGGCCGAGCTCGCGCGGCTGCAGGCCGAGGCGGCGGCGGAGCGGGCAGTCGCGGCCTATCGCGCCCTCACGGGCGGCCTCGCGCCCGATCTGCCGGCCGAGGCCCCGCGCCCCGCCGCCGCCCACCCCGCCCTGCTCGCCGCCGAGGCGCAACTCGCCGCCGCGGAGTCGCGCCGCCGCCTCGTCGCCGCCACCCCGCGGGACAACCCGGAGCTCGGCGTCTTCGGCCGGCAGGAGGCGGGGCTCGGCACGGCGGATTCCACCAGCCTCGGCCTGCGCTTCCGCCTGCCGCTGGCCACCGAGGGGCGCAACGCCCCCCGCCGGGCCGAGGCGGAGAGCGAGGTGACGCGCGCCGCCGCCGAGCTGGCCCGCGCCCGGCGCGGCGTGGAGGCGGAGCGCGTCCAGGCGGAGGCTGCGCTGCGCGCCGCCGAGGTCGCCGCCCGCCTGGCGCGGGAGCGGCTGGCCGTGGCGCGGGAGCAGGAAGGGATCGCGCTGCGCGCCTTCCGCGCCGGGGAGACGGGCGCCTTCGAGCTGTTCCGCGTGCGCCAGCTCCGGCTCGAGGCCGCGGAGGAGGAGGGGCGGGCGGCCATCGCCGCGCAGCGCGCCCGCTCGCGGCTCAACCAGGCGCGGGGGGTGTTGCCGTGAGGCGCGGGGGCGGCCCCGTTACCGGCGGAAACGCCCCGTGATGCCCTGGCGGGCCGGAAACCGCGCCCTGCCGTCTGGACAGCGGGCGCTGGGCGGCCTAGTGGCGCGCGGGTCATTCATGGTAACCCGCCGGCCATCCCGGGCGGGAGGATTCGGCCCGGGCGAAGGGCCCGCGCCAGCAGGAGAGACGTGATGAGCGAGACCGCCGACAAGGTGAAGAAGATCGTCGTGGAGCACCTCGGCGTGGAAGAGGCGAAGGTGACGCCGGAAGCCTCCTTCATCGACGACCTCGGCGCGGACAGCCTGGACACGGTGGAGCTGGTGATGGCCTTCGAGGAGGCCTTCGGCGTGGAGATCCCCGACGACGCCGCCGAGAAGATCCAGACCGTCAAGGACGCCATCGAGTTCATCGAGAAGCAGCAGGCCTCGGCCTGACGCGGCTCCTCCGGGTTCCCAGAACGTGTTCGCGCCAGGCTTCGCGCCGCGCCGCGTCGTCGTCACCGGCATGGGGATCGCGAGCCCGCTCGGGCTCGGGGTCGAGCATGTCTGGAAGCGGCTGATCAACGGCGAAAGCGGCATCTCCGCCATCCAGTCCTTCGACGTGAAGGATCTGCCCGCGAAGATCGCTGGGCAGGTGCCGCACGGCAGCAGGGCGGAGCACGGGCTCGACCTCAACGAGTGGATCCCGGTCAAGGAACAGAAGAAGATGGCCCGCTTCATCCACCTCGCGTGGGTGGCGGCGGCGGAGGCCATCGAGGACAGCGGCTGGGCGCCCGAGGACGAGGAGGGCCGCCGCGCCACCGGCGTCATGATCGGCTCGGGCATCGGCGGGCTCGAGACGATCCAGGAGGCCGGGGCGCTGGTGGCGCAGGGGCGCACGAGGCGGCTCTCGCCCTTCTTCATTCCCTCGGCGCTGGTGAACCTCGCCTCCGGGCAGGTGTCCATCCGCTACGGCTTCAAGGGCCCGAACCACTCGGCGGTGACGGCCTGCGCCACGGGCGTGCACGCCATCGGCGACGCGGCGCGCCTGATCGCGCTGGGCGATGCCGATGTGATGGTCGCCGGCGGCGCCGAGGCGGCGATCTGCGAGCTCGGCATCGGCGGCTTCTGCGCCGCGCGCGCCCTCTCCACCGGCTTCAACGACCGGCCCCAGGCCGCCTCCCGCCCCTGGGACAAGGACCGCGACGGCTTCGTGATGGGCGAGGGCGCGGGCGTGCTGGTGCTGGAGGAATACGAGCACGCGCGCCGGCGCGGGGCGAAGATCTACGCCGAGATCATCGGCTACGGCATGTCGGGCGACGCGCACCACATCACCGCCCCGGCCGAGGACGGCGACGGCGGCTATCGCGCGATGAAGGCCGCGCTGCGCAGCGCCGGGCTCTCGCCGGCCGATGTGCAGTATGTGAACGCGCACGGCACCTCCACGCCGATGGGCGACGACATCGAGCTCTCGGCGGTGGAGCGCCTCTGGGGCGACGCGGCGAAGGGCCTCGCCATGTCCTCCACGAAGTCGGCCACCGGGCATCTGCTCGGCGCGGCGGGGGCGGTGGAGGGGATCTTCTCCATCCTCGCGGTGCGCGACGGCGTGGCCCCGCCCACGCTGAACCTCGAGAACCCCTCGCGCGAGAGCCCGATCGACCGCGTGGCCAAGACGGCGCAGGAGCGGCCGATCCGCGTCGCGCTCTCCAACAGCTTCGGCTTCGGCGGCACCAACGCCTCGGTGATCTTCCGGGGCGCGCCGTGAGGGTCTGAGCCGATGCGCCGGGCGCTCCGCCTGCTCGGGGCGCTGGTCCTGCTCGCGGCCGCGCTCCTCGGGGGCGCGGCCTTTTTCGTCTGGCGCGCCGTCACCGCACCCGGCCCGCTGGCCGAACCGGCCCAGGTGGTGATCCCGCGCGGCGGGACGGAGGCCATCGCCGCCGTGCTGAGGGAGCGCGGCGTGATCCGCGACGCGCGGCTCTTCGCCCTGGCCGCCCATGCGACGCGCGGCGAGGGGCCGCTGCGCGCGGCGGAGTTCCTGTTCCCCGCCGGGGCCTCGATCCGCGAGGTGCTGGCGGTGCTGCGCGAAGGCCGGCCGGTGCTGCGCCGCCTCACCATCCCCGAGGGGTTGACCGCGCGCCAGATCGCCGCCCTGATCGAGCGCACCGAGGGGCTGACCGGCGACCTCCCCCCCTTCCCCGAGGGCGCGGTGCTGCCCGAGACCTACGCCTTCGCCTTCGGCGACACGCGCGCCTCCGTGCTGCGCCGGGCCATCGCCGCCATGGACCAGGCGCTGGCCGAGGCCTGGGCGCAGCGCGCGCCCAACCTGCCCCTCGCCTCCCCGCGCGAGGCGCTGATCCTCGCCTCCATCGTCGAGCGCGAGACGGGGGTGGCGGCGGAGCGCGGGCTGGTCGCCGGCGTCTTCATCAACCGGCTGCGGCGCAACATGCCGCTGCAGTCGGACCCCACCGTGGCCTATGCGGCCGGGCAGGGGATGCCGCTCGATCGCCCGCTGACGCGCGCGGATCTGGAGCGCGAGCACCCCTTCAACACCTACCGCAACCGCGGCCTGCCGCCCGGCCCCATCGCCTCGCCGGGGCGGGAGGCGCTGCGCGCGGCGGTGCGCCCCGAGGCGACGGATTTCCTCTATTTCGTGGCCGATGGCGCGGGCGGCCACGCCTTCGCCCGCACCCTGGAGGAGCACAACCGCAACGTCGCGCGCTGGCGGGCGCTGACGCGATAGGGCGGGGTCAGTCCGGCTTGTCCGGCCGGCCGCGCCGCATCCGCCCGCGCGAGAGCTCGGCCACCACGCCGTGCAGGGTGCGAAGCTCCTGCTCCGTCACCTCGCCGCGGGCGAACCAGTGGCGCAGGTTCCGCACCATGCCGGGGCGTTTCGCCTCGTTGCGGAGGAAGCCGCAGGCGTCGAGTTCGGCCAGCAGATGCCCCATGAAGTTCTCCAGCTCCTCGCGCGTCGCCACGCGGGTCTTGTGGGTCTGGAGCTGGCGGGGCGGCGTCGTGTCGGCGCTGGTCCACCACTCGTAGGCCATCACCATCACGGCCTGGGCGAGGTTGAGCGAGGGGAACGCCGGGTTCAGCGGGTAGCGCACCAGCGCGTCGGCGCGCGCGAGATCCTCCGCCTCCAGCCCGGCGCGCTCGGGGCCGAAGAGCAGGGCGCAGCGCAGGCCGCGCGCCGTCGCCTCCCGCAATTCGGCCGCCGCGCCGCGCGCCGTCAGCACCGGCGTGACGACGTGGCGCGGGCGCGGGCAGGTGCCCAGCACGCGCTGGCAGTCGGCGATGGCCTCGTCCAGGCTGGCGTGCAGCGTGGCGGCCTCGAGGATCCGGTCCGCCCCGCTGGCGGCGGCCCAGGCGCGGGGCTGGGGCCAGCCGTCGCGCGGGGCGACGAGGCGCAGGTGGAACAGCCCGCCATTGGCCATGGCGCGCGCCGCGGCGCCGATGTTGTCGGCGAGCTGCGGGCGCACGAGCACAACGATGGGCGTCTCGCCGGGCGGCGGGACGAGCGGCGCGGCGCCCTCTTCCCTCACTGTCCTCGCCTCATCGTGGCGGCAGGCGCTGGAGCATGGCGCGCATCTGCGCGATCTCGCGCTCCTGCTCGCGGATGATCGCCTCGGCCAGCGCGCGCACCTCCGCGTCGCGCCCATGGCGCAGCACGATGCGCGCCATCTCGATCGCGCCCTCATGGTGCGGGATCATGCCGGCCACGAAGTCGCGGTCGGCATTGCCGGTGTAGCGGATGTCCATCGCGCGGTGCATGCGGGCATTGGCCTCGCGGAACTCGCGCGTGCTGGCGGGCTCGTTCGCGGCGCCCCGCGCGCCATGGCCCCCATGCCCGCCATGCGGGGGCTGGGCGAGGGCGGGGGCGGCGGCGGCCGTGGCGGTGGCGGCGGCGAGAAGGGCGGTGCGGCGGTTCATGGCGTCTCTCCCTGGCGCTGTGTCAGGCCGCGCGGAAGTGTGGGGATTGCCGCCATGGGAGGGTCAAGCGCGCCGCCAGGTGGTGCCGGAGGGGCCGTCCTCCAGCAGGATGCCCTGGGCCTTCAGCGCGTCGCGGATGCGGTCGGCCTCGGCCCAGTTCCGCGCCTTGCGCGCGGCGAGGCGCGCGGCGATGGCGGCCTCCACCGCCGTCGCGTCCACCCCGCCCTGCCGCCAGGCGAGCGGATCATGCGCCAGCAGGCCGAGCACCCCGGCGGCCTCGCGCAGCGCCGCGCGCGCCTCGCCGGGGGCGGGCGTCCAGGGCCGGGGCGTGCGCGCATGCACCGCCGCCGCCGAGCCGCCCACGCCGGCCACGTTCTCCAGCGTCCGCAAATCCCGCAGCCGTGCGAGCGCGAGCGGCGTGTTGAGATCCTCGGCCAGCGGGGCGAGCGCCCAGTCCACCATCTCGCGCGGGGCCTCGGCCTCGGGGGCGGGGCGGGCGAGCATGGCGTAGTGGTCGTCCAGCTCCGCCTTCGCCTCGCTCAGCGCCGCGTCGTTGTAGTCCAGCGCGGCGCGGTAGTGGGTGCGCAGCAGCAGCAGGCGGAAGGCCTCTCCCGCCCAGGGGCCCTTGGCCAGGATGTCCTGCACGGTGAGGAAGTTGCCGAGCGACTTCGACATCTTCTCGCCGTTCACCAGCAGCATGCCGTTGTGCAGCCAGGTGTGCGCCATGAAGCGCGTGCCGAAGGCGCAGCGGCTCTGCGCCACCTCGTTCTCGTGGTGCGGGAAGAGCAGGTCATGCCCGCCGCCATGGATGTCGAAGCACTCGCCCAGATGCGTCCAGGACATGGCGCTGCACTCGATGTGCCAGCCGGGCCGGCCGCGGCCCCAGGGGCTGTCCCAGCCCGGCGTGTCGGCGTCGCTCGGCTTCCACAGCACGAAGTCGCCGGGGTTCTCCTTGTAGGCGGCGACCTCGACGCGCGCCCCGGCCAGCAGCTCCTCCGGGCTGCGGCCGGAAAGCGCGC
Source organism: Roseococcus sp. (assembly GCA_046291055.1). Taxonomy (GTDB): domain Bacteria; phylum Pseudomonadota; class Alphaproteobacteria; order Acetobacterales; family Acetobacteraceae; genus Roseococcus. The sequence goes on along the minus strand of JBKBSR010000002.1, from coordinate 14,775 downwards.
CGTAATCGGGGAAGGACGCCACGCGGAACAGCACATGGCCCTCGGCCGCATAGGCGTGGCCGCGCGCGATCAGCTTCTCGATCAGGGCGATCATCTGCGGGATGTGGCCGGTGGCGGTGGGCTCCACGTCGGGGGGCAGGCAGTTCAGCGCCGCCATGTCGCGGTGGAAATCCGCCGTGGTGCGCGCGGTGATGGCGGAGATGGGCTCGCCCGTCTCGCGCGCGCGCGCGTTGATCTTGTCGTCCACGTCGGTGATGTTTCGGACATAGGTCACGCGCGGGTAGAGGCGGCGCAGCAGCCGCGCCAGCACGTCGAACACCACCACCGGGCGCGCATTGCCCAGATGCGCGAGGTCATAGACCGTGGGCCCGCAGACATACATGCGCACATGGGCGGGATCGAGCGGGACGAACGCCTCCTCGCGGCGCGTCAGCGAGTTGTGGAAGCGGAGTGTGGTCATCGGGGCCGGTCCGTCAGGCCAGGGGCGGGAGGGGCGCGCGGGGGGCGCGGCGCGGTCAGCGGCGGCGGCAGGCGGGGCGTTCGGCCATGCGGCGGTGATGCGCCCGGGCGGGCCGGCGCGTCAAGCGGCGATGGCCTGATCGAGCCGCGTCAGCACCCGCGCGCGGCCGATCAGCGGCAGCAGCGCCTTCAGGTCCGGCCCCTGCTCCTCGCCGGTCAGCGCAAGGCGCAGCGGCAGGAACAGCGCCTTGCCCTTGCGGCCGGTGGCGGCCTTCAGCGCCTCGGTCCAGGCGGTCCAGGTGGCGGCGTCGAAGGGCTCGGGCGGCAGGGCCTCGCGCGCGGCGCGCAGGAACTCCCGCGCCTCGGGCTGCGGCACGGGGGCGATATGGCCCTGCACCACCTCCCACCAGTGGCGCGCCTCGGGCAGCGTGTCGAGGTTGCCGCGCACCGCCTCCCAGAAGGCGGCGTCGGCGCCCTCGGGCAGGCGGGCGCGTACCGCCTCGAAGGGCAGGGCGTGCAGCAGCCGGCGGTTGAGCGCGAGCATCTGCCGCGGATCGAAGCGCGGCGAGGCGTGCGAGACGGCGGCGAGGTCGAAGCCCGCCACCAGCTCCCGCGGCGCGGCCGGGAAGGGATCGCGCGAGGTGCCGAGGCCGGCGAGATAGCCCGTGACGGCCGCGGGCTCGATGCCGTCGCGCCGGAGCTGGCGCAGCGAGAGCGAGCCGATGCGCTTGGAGAGCGGCCCGCCATCCGCATCCGTCAGCAGCGGCAGATGCGCGAAGCGGATGGCCCCCTCCGCCCCGCCCAGGGCGGCCAGGATGTCGAGCTGGATGCCCGTGTTGGTCACATGGTCCTCGCCGCGCACCACGTCGGTCACGCCCATCTCGAGGTCGTCCACCACGCTGGTGAAGGTGTAGAGGAAGCTTCCATCGGCGCGGATCAGCACGGGGTCCGACAGGGCGGGCAGCTTCACCGCGCGGCGGCCCAGCACGCCGTCATGCCACTCCACCGTCCGGCCGGAGAGCTTGAACCGCCAGTAGGGCGTCTTGCCCTTGGCGCGGGCGCGCTCGAGCTGCTCGGGCGTCATGCGCAGCGCGGCGCGGTCGTAGATGGGCGGGCGGCCCTGGCGGCGCGCCTGCTCGCGCTTGAAGGCGAGCTCCTCCTCGCTCTCGAGGCAGGGGTAGAGATGCCCGCTGGCCTTCAGCCGCTCGGCGGCGGCGGCGTAGAGGGCGAGGCGATCGCTCTGGCGCAGCATCCCGTCCCAGTCGAGGCCGAGCCAGCGCAGATCATCCTCGATGGCCTGGGCGTATTCGGGGCGGGAGCGCTGCGTGTCCGTGTCGTCGAGGCGCAGCCACATCTCGCCGCCGTGCCGGCGCGCCATCAGCCAGTTGGCGAGCGCGATGCGCGCGTTGCCCACATGCAGGTGGCCGGTGGGCGAGGGGGCGAAGCGGAGCTTCATGCCTCCTCCTCCTCGTCCCCCGCGTCGTTGCGCGGATCGAGCACGCGCCAGTTGCGCTCCTCCGCGTCGCGGCAGCGCGTGGCGAGGAAGGCGGCGAGCTCGCTCGCGCTGGTCCAGGCGCCCTCGGCCGCGCCTTGCACCTCCGCGTCCTCGCCGAAGGCGAACCAGGCGTCGCGGAGCTGCTCGGGCGTCATGCCGGGTGCGCGGCAGAGCTCGATGGAATCGCGCACGCGCCGCCGCGCGAAGGCATTGGCGTGGGCGAGCGAGGTGAAGCCGCGCACCACCTCGATGGGCTCGCTGCCGTTGGCGCCCGAGAGATCGCGGATGGCGACCGAGACGCCCTCCGCCCCGCCCAGGATGTCGCGCCCCTCGATGCTCACGCGATCAGCCCCGTGAAGCCGTTGGTGATGGGGTAGCGCCGGTCGCGCCCGAAGGCGCGGCGGCCGATCTTCACGCCCGGCGGGGCCTGGCGGCGCTTGTATTCCGCGCGGTCCAGCATCCGCCAGACGCGCAGCACCAGCGCGCGCTCATGCCCGCGCGCCACCAGCTCCTCCACGCCGAGCTCCTCCTCGACCAGCCCCTTGAGGATCGCGTCCAGCACCTCGTAGGGCGGCAGCGTGTCCTGGTCCTTCTGGCCGGGCTTGAGTTCGGCGCTGGGCGGCTTGGTGATCACGCGCTCGGGCATCACGGGGCCGGCGGGGCCGCGCGCGCCGTGCGGGAGATGGGCGTTGCGCCAGCGGCTGACGGCGAAGACGTCGGTCTTGTACACGTCCTTCAGCACGGAATAGCCGCCGCACATGTCGCCGTAGATGGTGGCGTAGCCGGTGCTCATCTCGCTCTTGTTGCCGGTGGTCAGCAGCATCTCGCCGAACTTGTTGCTCAGCGCCATCAGCGTCACGCCGCGGATGCGCGACTGGATGTTCTCCTCCGTGATGTCGGGCGGGCGGTTGCCGAAAAGCGGCGCGAGCATCCCGTGGAAGGCCTCCATCGCCGGGCCGATCGGCACCGTGTCGTAGCGGATGCCGAGCAGCCGCGCGCAGGCGGCCGCGTCCTCCAGGCTTTCCGTGCTGGTGTAGGGCGAGGGCAGCATCACCGCGCGCACCCGCTCCGGCCCCAGCGCATCGGCGGCGACGGCTGCGGAGAGGGCGCTGTCGATGCCCCCCGAGAGGCCGAGCACCACGCCGGGGAAGCCGTTCTTGTCCACATAGTCGCGCAGGCCGAGCATCATCGCCGCGTAGATCTGCGCCTCATGGCCGAGCGGCCGCGCCAGCGGCTGCGGCGCGCAGCGCCACTCCCCGCCCTCGCGCGTCCAGTCCGTCATCGCCAGCGTCTCGACGAAGGAGGGCAGGCGCAGCGCGGGCGTGCGGTCGGCGTTCAGCACGAAGCTCGCGCCGTCGAACACCAGCTCGTCCTGCCCGCCGATCTGGTTGAGGAAGACGAAGGGCAGACCCGTCTCCACCACCCGCGCCACGGCGAGGTCGATGCGCGCCTCGCCCTTGTCCACCTCGAAGGGCGAGCCGTTGATGGCGAGCAGCAGCTCCGCCCCGCTCTCCGAGAGGGTTTCGCAGACGGCGGGGAACCACCAGTCCTCGCAGATCATCAGGCCGAGGCGCACGCCGCGGAACACCACGGGCCCCGGCGCCGGCCCCGCGTCGAAGACGCGCTTGTCGTCGAAGACGCCGTAGTTCGGAAGCTCGTGCTTCGCGCGGCGCGCGACGATCCGTCCGCCGTCGAGCAGGAAGGCGGCGTTGTAGAGCTTGCCGCCCTCGGCCCAGGGACCGCCGACCACGAGGCCCGGGCCGCCATCCGTCGTCTCGGCCGCAAGCGCCTCGATCTCGGCCTCGCACATGGCGCGGAAGGCGGGCTTCAGCACCAGATCCTCGGGCGGGTAGCCGGCGATGGAGAACTCCGGCGTCACCAGCAGATCCGCGCCCTGGGCGGCGGCCTCGGCGCGCAGCGCGCGGATCTTCGCGGCGTTGGCGCGCAGCGCGCCCTCGTGCGGGTTCATCTGCGCGAGCGCGATGCGGAGGCGGTCGGTCATGGGCTGCAACTAGGCAGCCCGGGGCGGCGGGTCAACGCGCGGGGGGCCTTTCAGAACCCTGCCCCGCTCAAATCCGTGCTGTTTTGTGTTCGATCACGTGGAAGCGGCTGATGAGGAGGGAGGCGAGTCCGGCCTGCCACTGTTCGAGCGTGTCGAAGAAGCCTCTGATGGCCTCGCGGAACTCGATGAAGCTCGGGTAGTGCCTGTTCCAGAGGGTCTTCTTCTTGAAGACCCACCACAGCCGTTCGATCAGATCGAGGTTCGGCGCGCAGGGCGGCAGGCAGACCACGCGCAATCGGCGCGCCGGCTTGGCGAGCCACTCGCGCACCGGCTGGGCGCGGTTGTCGCCGGCGTTGTCGACGACCAGCGTGGCCCGCCGCGCGGCCGGGCAGCGCGCCTCGATCCGGGCGAAGAAGGCGAGCATCTCGGCGCCGGTGATCTTGCTGGCCTCGCGGGTGATCACCTCGCGCGCGGGCCAGGACAGCGCGCCGGTCGGGGTCACGTTCGCCCGACCGTGGGTGCTCGGCAGCACCGCCCGCTCGCCGCGCCGGATCCGGCCCAGCGCGGGGTGGGCGTCATAGGAGGGGTGGGTGGAATCCACGAAGAGCAGGAGCGTGGCCCAATCGGCCTCGGCCGCGCGCATCAGGGGCAGCAGCGTGGTGTCGAGAAAGGCGCGCTGCGCCGCGCCATCGGCCTTGGCCGGCACCAGTTCGGGCCGCTTCCAGACGAAGCCGAGCCGCCCCAAGCGCCGCGCCACCGCGTGCGGCGTGTCGGCAAGGCCGGAGCGCTCCGCCACGAAGCCGCACACCGCCTTGGCCGTCAGCGAGACCCGGCTCGAGACTTCGGCCGACAACGCCTGCGCCGCACTCAGCACCGGGGCATGGCCCGCATAGGCCAGCGGCTCACCGCTGGCCCCGTAGAGGCGACGGTGCGCCCGCACCGTCTCTGCGTCGATGAACAGGGCTTCGGCCACTCGCTCGGCCGTCCAGCCATCATCGAGCGGCAGAAGCGGGTTCATCCGCCGGTGCACCGCGCTGTTCCCCTGCCGGCGCATCGCCGAAAGGAAACAGGCCCGGTTCCCAGCAGTCGGCACAGAGCCAGCCATACCCACAGCGAATCGGCACACGCCGCGTCGCCGCGAGCAGATTCCAACGGAGGCGGGGTTCATGAGGCCAGGGCGGGCGCCGAAGCGTCATCCGCCCGCGCTTGCGGCGCGCGGCGGGTCTTGGCAGCGTCCCTGCCCATGATGCTCACCCGCCGTCTTGCGCTGGGCGCCTCGCTCGGCGCGCTCCTCGCCGCCCCCTCGCTGCGTCCCGCCCGGGCGCAGGGGGGGCCGACCCCCATCCTCATGGTCCATGGCAATGGCGACCACGCCGCGCTGTGGCTCACCCAGCTCTGGCGCTTCGAGGCCAATGGCTGGCCGCGCGAGCGCCTGATGGCCGTGAACATGCCCGACCCCGTGGCGCGCGCGAACGACGCGGCGCCGCAGGCGCATCGCAGCTCGAGCGCCGAGCAGACGGAGCGCCTCGCCGCCTTCGTGGCCGAGCTGCGCGCGCGCACGGGGGCGGAGCGCGTCGCGCTGATCGGCAACTCGCGGGGCGGCTATCCGATCCGCGACTTCGTCGTGGCCCAGGGCGGCGCCCGCTTCGTCTCCCACGCCATCACCTGCGGCACGCCGCACCGCGGCGTCTTCGACTGGGAGTTCAACGAGGGGAGCGAGTTCAACGGCCGCAGCCCCTTCCTGCGCCGGCTGAACGCGGGCGAGACGGATGTGGTGGAGGGCACGGCCTTCCTCACGCTCCGCTCCGACAACGACCTCTTCGCCCAGCCGGACGGTCGTTTCGTGGGCCGACCCGGCGTGCCCACCGGCGTGGACGACCGGAGCCACACGCTGCGGGGGGCGACCAACATCCTGCTTCCGGGCCTCGACCACCGCGAGGTGGCCTATCACTGGCGCGCCTTCCGCGAGCAGTTCCGCTTCATCGCGGGGCGCGAGCCCGCCACCCTCGCCGTGCCGGCCGAGGCGCGGCCGGTGCTGAACGGGCTGGTCACCGGCTTCGCCGGCGGCGCCTTCACCAACCGCCCCGTGGCCGGCGCGCGCGTCGCCGTCTTCCGCACCGACCCCGCGACCGGGGCGCGCATCGGCGAGGCGTTGCACCAGCGCGAGACGGGGCCGGACGGCGTCTGGGGCCCGGTGACGGTCGAGAGCGGCTGGACGCTGGAGTTCGAGCTCGCCGTGCCCGGCCACCCCGTGGCGCACTACTTCCGCTCGCCCTTCCCGCGCTCGACCGAGGTGCTGCACCTGCGCCCGCCCGCCCCGCTGGCCGAGCCGGATGCGGCCGCGCCGAGCCTGACGCGCCTCGCCCGCCCGCGCGGCTATTTCTCCTGGCCGCGCGACGTGGTGCTGCTCGACGGGCGCGAGCCGGCCGAGCGGCGCGAGGGCATCGCGAGCGTGGCCCTGGCCAATCTCCGCCTGCCGGCCGAGCGCATCGGCACGCCCGTCGCGGGGCTGTTCAACCAGGAGACCGTGACGGGCCGCGTGCTGCCGCGCGCGGAGAACCGCGTGGCCATCCTGGAGATGACCTGGTAGCGGCGCGTGGCCGATCCCGCCCATCGGGAGCGCCGATGGACGGAACGGCAGCGAATCGGCTCAACTCCGGGTCTCACCGGAGAAAGACCACGATGCGCCGCCCCATCCTGCTCGCCGCCGCCCTCGCCGCCCTCGCCCTGCCCGGGGCGGCGCAGGCGCAATCCACCCTCGGTGCGGGGGCCATCACGCTGGGTTACCGGCTGAACAATGGCTGCAACCTGACGGCCCGCTCGCTCACCGTCGCCAATGCGGGGGCGGAGCTGCAGTTCTACTACACGAACAACGGAACCAACTGGATCGCCTTCGGCGTGGAGGTGGTGCTGAACGTCTCGGGAGCGAGCCGCTTCGTCTCCTTCACCAGCACCCTGCCGCGCGGGCCGCAGTCCGACGGCGTGGTGCGGATCGTCAACATCAGCCCCGCCCTGCCGGCCAACATCTCGGGCGGCAGCGCGACGGTGACCATCACCAACTGCGCCACCGCCCCCTCGCCCGACGGGCCGCGCCGCAACTGGCAGTAGCCGCTTCCCGCCGCTTCACGCCCGCGCCGATTCCGGCCATGTGCGAGGGGAGGCCGAAGGGGAGGAGGCGCGCATGGGCCATGTGGTGCTGGGCTGGGACGGCGAGGACGCGGAAGCCCCCGCCCGCCGCGCCCGGGTGCGGGAGCGGCACCTCGCCGTGATCACCCGCTGGGCGGAGGCGGGGCGGCTCAGCCTCGGCGTGCCGCTGTTCCGCGCGGAGGGGGTCATCGCCGGCTCGCTCATGGTGCTGGGGGGCGAGGACGAGGTGGGCGTGAAGGAATACCTCGCCGAGGAGCCCTTCGCGCGCGAGGGCGTGTGGCTCTCCTACCAGGTGCGGCCCTTCCGCATCGCGCCCCTGCCCTATGCGCCGCTGCCCTCCTCGGGGCCCACCCCCTCCGAACCCACCCATGCCGTGCTCATCGCGGAGGACGCGCCGGACGCCGCGCCGCGCCGGGCCGCCGCGCGGCCGGCCCATCTCGCGCGGGTCGCGCCGCTCGCCGCCGAGGGGGTGCTGGCCATGGGCGGGGCGCTGCTCGACGCGGCGGGCGCGATGGTGGGCAGCATCGCCGTCACGCGCCACGCCAGCGAGGCGGCCGCCCGCGCCTTCTGGGCGGAGGATCCCTATGTGACGCAGCGCGTCTGGGGGGGGATGCGCGTCTTCCTCACCCGTTTCGCGCCGCTGCCCTACCGCCCCCTGCCCGGCGCGTGAGCGGCACGGCGGCCGGCATCGGGGCGCTGGGGCTCTGGGCCTTCCTGGGGGTGCTCACCACCCTCGCGGCGGGGCTGCCGCCGCTGCAGCTCACGGCGATGAGCTTCGCGGTGGCCGGGGCGGTGGGAATCGCCGTCCTGGCTGTGCGCGGACGGCTGGCCGCGCTGCGCCAGCCGCCGCTGGTCTGGGCGCATGGGGTGGGGGGGCTGTTCGGCTACCACGCGCTCTATTTCGCGGCGCTGGCCTGGGCGCCGGCCATCGAGGCCAATCTGCTGAACTATCTCTGGCCGCTGCTGATCGTGCTGCTCTCCGCGCCGATCCTCGGGCTCCGGCTGGGGGGGCGGCGGCTGCTGGGCGTGGGGCTGGGTTTCGCCGGAACGGCGGTGCTGCTGGGCGGAGGCGCGCGCTTCCCGGCCGAGGCCGTGCCGGGCTTCCTCTGCGCCATCGGCTGCGCCCTCACCTGGGCGCTCTATTCGGTGACCGCGAAGCGGCTGGCGGCGGTGCCGACGGAGGCGGTGGCGGGGTTCTGCGCCGCCTCCGCGCTGCTGGCGGCGGCGGCGCATCTGGGTCTCGAGACGAGCGTGGCGCCCGATGCGCGCCAGGCGCTGGCGGCGCTGCTGCTCGGGCTCGGGCCCGTGGGGGCGGCCTTCTTCCTCTGGGATGCCGGGATGAAGCGCGGCGACCCGCGGCTGCTCGGCACCCTGGCCTATGCGGTGCCCGTGGCCTCGACGCTGCTGCTTGCGGCGACGGGTGCTGGGGCGCTGACGCCCGCGAGCCTCGCCGCGGTGGTCCTGGTGGCGGGCGGCGGCTGGCTGGCCGCCACCGCGCGCTGAGGGTCAGCGGAAGGCGCGGGCCGCCACCGCCGTCTGGAAGACGATCTGCGTGAGGTCTATGCCGAGCTGCAGGTAGCGCGGATCCAGCCGGGGGCCGACGATGATCTCGTCGCCCGGGCGGATCTCGGCGCGGCTGCCGTCCAGCAGCACCTCGCCCGAGGGGCGGCGCAGGAAGACGGTCGAGGCGCTGCCGCGCTGGCTGAAGCCGCCCGCGCGGCGGATGTAGTCGTCCAGCGTCATGCCGCGCTGCCAGAGGATGGCGCCGGGCGAGCTCACCTCGCCGGCCACGAACACCGTGTCGCTGCGGTCGGGGATCACGATGATGTCGCCGTCCTCGAGGCGCACCGGGCCGCAGCGGCCGTTGCTGTCCATCACCACCACGCGGCCCTCCGGCGTGGCGGTGCGCGCGCGCTGGAGATAGCTCGAGACGAGCTGCGCCTCGGTGTTGCGGATGCTGGCCACGCCCTGGGTCTGCGCCACGGCGGTGAAGAGCTGGCGCTCCAGCCGGTCCGCGGCCTCCTGGATGGCGCGGCGCTGCTGCGCGGCCACGCTCTGGCGCAGCAGGAAGACGCTGCGCGTGTCCGCAAGCCGCGGGTCCACCGCGATGTAGTCCAGCACCTGGCAGAGCGTGGCGTCGCGGTCGGTCACCAGCACGGAGGGGCCGATGCGGCTGCCCTCCACCGTGACGCGCACGGTGGGCGCGGGGCTGTCGGTGATGAAGGTCACCACGTCCTGGTCGGTCAGCGTCACGCCCGCCAGCTCCCGCACCGTGACGTAGCGCGACCAGGGACGGCCGTCGCGCGTGCCCTGGATCACGGCGTTGGTGGCCGCCGGCAGGGGGCGGGCGAGGTCCATCAGCTCGCGGCCCGACATCACGCGCCCGCCCACCTCGAAGAGGTAGTTGTTGCGCACCGCCCCGTCGCCGCCCACCAGCGCGCGCTGGCGGCCGACGAGCAGCGTGTCCCCCTCCTGCATCCGGATGGGCGGCAGGCGGCCCTCCAGCAGGAAGCGGTAGAGGTCTATGGTGGCGACGGTGCGCCCGCCGCGCAGGAGCTGGATGTCGCGGTAGCTGCCGCGCGTGGGGTCCACGCCGCCGGCGCGCACCAGGAAGTCCAGCGGGCTGTCGGCCGCCGTGCCGGCGAAGCGGCCCGGGGTGCGCACGAAGCCGGTGACGAAGACGCCGATGCGCTGCGCCGAGGCGAGCACCGCGTAGATCTGCACCTGCTGGGTGTAGATGCGGCGGATTTCGGCCTCGAGCATCTGCTGCAGATCGCCCGCGCGCACCCCGGCCACCCGCACCGGGCCCACATTCGGAATGAAGATGTTGCCCTGGGGGTCCACCATGGCGGTGACCTCGGCGTCCACCGCGCCCCAGGCGCGCACCGTCACGCGGTCGCCGATGGCCAGCACGTAGTTCGGGTTCGGCGCGTCGGAGGTGGTGGCGGCCTGGCCGGTGAAGATGGCGGCGCCGAACACGGCCATGGTCTGCCCCGTGGGGCGCGGCGGCTCGCCGAGCGGGCGGACGATGCGCGCCCCCGCCTCGGCCTCGGTCGCCGTGCCCTGGCGCGCCACGCCCGCATCGGGGCTCAGCAGCGGGTTGCCGGCCTGGGGCAGGCCGAGGCCCAGCGCCTGGGCCACGGCGGTGCGCTGGTTCGCCGCCCCGGCCGAGCCGAATGGGATGCTGGCCGGAAGCTGCGCCAGCGCCGGCCCGGCCGCGAGCAGCAGGGCGCCGGCGAGCGCCGGCCAGAAGGCTTCAGACCGCATGTTCCCTCACTCCGGCGACGACGAGCCACACGAGACCATAGGCGAGCGCAAGGCCGGCGAAGGCGTAGAGCGTGAACATCACCGGCTTCGGATAGAGCGAGCGCTCGGCGAGGTTGGGCTCGACGATGCGCTGGAGGAAGATCTGCTGGCGCTGCGCATTGCTCGTGGCCTGCTCGAAGCCGGCCACGGCGGCGGCCAGCACGCGCGCGGCGAACTCCGCCTCGAGCTGCAGGCGCTCGAAGCCGGCCATCTGCTGCGTCATGCCCTGGCTGGCGCTGGCCACCCGCGCACGCTCCTCCTGGATCTGCTGTTCGGTGGCGCGGATGCGCTCGCGCAGCGCCTGCACCTGCGGCGCGTTGGGCCGCGCGAAGGCCTGGAGCTGCTGCAGCTCGGTGCGCATGCGCGCCGCATCGGCCTCCAGCGCCGCGATGCTGCCCACCGTCAGCTCGGCCGAGCGGCTGGGGTTGAGCGCCTGCTCGCGCTGGCGGAACTCGGTGATCGCCGCCTGCGCGCGAGCGACGCGCCGCTCTGCGCGCTCCACCTCCTCGCGCGAGACGCGCAGCGTCTCGTCCAGCATGCGCTGGTTCATCTCGGTGACGCGGCGCTCGCCCAGCTCGAGCAGAAGCCGCGCGAGATCGAGGCTCTGCTGCGGGCTGTAGGTGCGCACCGTCATGGTGATGATGCCCGTGTAGGCGTCCGGCACCACGCTGACCTGGTTGCGGAAATGGTCGCGCAGGCGCTCCGCCGAGGGGTTCGCCCACCACAGGCGCGAGATCGGGTCCGCGCCCTCGGGACGGAAGATGGCGACGAGGTCCATCCGCTGGCGCACCTCTCGGATGGCGTCGTGCGAGACGAGGTAGGCGGCGACGCTGCGTTCCTCTTCCGTGGTTGTCGGCAGGCCGCCGGCCGCCCCCACGAGCCCCGAGAGGCTGCTCATGCTCGCCGGCGCGCTCTGGTTGCGCAGCACGAACTGGGTCTCGGAGACGTATTGCGGCGTGGCGATGAAGAAGAAGTAGAGCGCGACGAGGAAGGTGGGCAGCAGCACGGCGAAGCTGAAGGGATGGCGGCGGACGAAGCCGGGAAGCGCCCTGGGGGGGGCGCCGTCCTCCAGGCTCCCGGCGTAGCCGAGCACCATGCGCGCGTCCTCCTGCCGCTCGGGCAGGCGGGGGCCGCGGGCGAGGCGACGCTCAGAACTCGGCGTATCGGGCGAAAGCTTCGTCCATATCTTCATAGAAGGTGAGCCTGCCTCTCTTGAGCACCGCGGCGTGGCGGCAGAAGGTCCGGACCGTCTCCTCGTGATGCGACACCAGGATGACCGCGCTGCGCCGGCGCCGCGCCAGCAGCGCCTGCCGGCACTTGGCGTTGAAGCGCGCATCCCCGGCGGATGTCACCTCGTCCAGAAGATAGCAGTCGAAATCCACCGCGAGCGAGAGGGCGAAGCTCAGCCGCGCCTTCATGCCCGCGGAGTAGGTGCGCACCGGCTCGTGCATCTCGTGGCCGAGTTCCGAGAACTCCGTCACGAAATCCACCACCCAGCCGGGCGGGCGGCCGTAGACGCGGGCCAGGAAACGGGCGTTGTCCGCCCCGGTCAGGGCATCGTGCACGCCGCCGTCGTAGCCGAGCGGCCAGGAGACGCTCATGCGGCGCTCCACCCGCCCGGCGGTGGGCTGCTCGCGGCCCGACATGATGCGCAGCAGCGTGGACTTGCCCGAGCCGTTGCGGCCGAGGATGCCCACCGCATCGCCCATGCGGATGGTGGCGTCCACGCCGCGCAGCACCTCGCGCGGGCGGCCGGCTTCGACATAGGTCTTCCGCACGCCCATCAGGCGCAGCATCGCGGCTCACTCCAGAAGGAAGGGCCGGGCGCGCCGCAGAGCCAGCCCGCCATAGACGTTCAGCCCCAGGATCCAGGCGCCGACATAGACCAGATCGTAGTGATAGGGGATGTCGGGGCCGAACTGCCCCTCCCGCACGAATTCGAACAGGTGGATCAGGGGCAGCAGCAGAACGAGATCCTGATAGGGCTTCGGCAGCCACCAGACCATGAAGAACACGCCGCTGATGACGATGGAGAAATACATCAGCGGGTGGATGATCCGGTCCAGCACGTCGGCGTCGAAGCGGGCCAGCGAGAGCACGACCAGCGCGAAGCCGTGCGCCATCAGGCCGAACAACACGAAACCGATGCCCATCTGGACGACGCTGCGCGGCCAGACCCCCGAGAAGACGCCGATCAGCACCACGAAGATCAGCGCCGTCATCATCACCGCCCCGGTCTCCAGCACGGTGCGCGCGATGAGGATGTCCTCCAGCGTGATGCGCGCATGGGCCAGGATGGCGCGGTTGCTCTCGGCCGTGTGGGCGGCGCGCGCGACCACGGCGCGCTGCAGGTAGAACAGCGTGTAGCCGATGGTGAAGAAGGCCACCGGATCCATGCCGGCCGGCAGCGTCTCGCGCCGCACCGCGCGGATCGCGCTCACTCCGGCCGCGAGGATGGCGGGCTCGACGAAGAGCCAGACGAAGCCGAGGTTGCGACGCCCGAACCGCGTCTGGATCTCGCGCAGGATCAGCGCGCCGATGACGCCCATCTGCACGCGGGCCGCCCGCCAGAAGCCCGCATCCTCCAGGATCGCCCGGGGGCCTCGGGGCGTCATGCCCGGCTAGGGCCTGCCGCCCTGCAGCAGGGGCCGCGAGGAGGCGAAGCTGCCATCCGGCTGGCGGCAGGCCACCGCCGCGCGCTGCGACATGCCCGTGCCGAGCAGAACCTCGCGGCACTCGCGCCCGCTCGCGGCGTGGTAGACGCGCAGGAGCCGCGCCGGCTGCCCCTCCACCACCCCGGTGGCGCCCGGCGTGGCGCTCGCGGCGAAGGCGGCGAGCGGGTCCGACCCGCGGGGAGCCGGCTCCACCGCGGCGGCGGCGATGGGCGCCGGCGCCTCCGCCTCGCCCGAGGGGGCGGGCCGGAGGAAGGAGAGGTCCGGCAGGGTCATGGCCGGCATGCTCACGCCGGGCAGGCTCTCGCATCCCGCGAGGAGGCCCGCGAGCAGGGCCGGCAGGGCAGCGCGCATCCGCAAGGGGGGGTTCCTTCTCAAGAGAGCCCGGTCATCGCCCGAAAATCATGCTGTTTGTATAGTGCGCCGACAGGCGGGGCAAACCTCGGCGGTGCGGTGCCATGCCAGCGGCCCCCGACGCGGCTTGCCGAGCCGGGTGGCGTCAGCCCTGCGCACGACACGGGCGGCGTGTCATGCCGCCCGTATCAATCCGCCCTGGGGTGGGCCATGCGCCAGGTGGCCAGCAGCCCCTCCATGTCCAGCGCGGTGTAGCGCTGGGTGGTGGAGAGGCTGGCATGGCCCAGAAGCTCCTGGATGGCGCGCAGATCGGCCCCGCCGGCCAGCAGGTGGGTGGCGAAGCTGTGCCGCAGCGCGTGCGGGGTGGCGTGCTCGGGCAGGCCGGCGAGGCGGCGGGTGTCCCGCATCGCCCGCTGCGCCACGGCCGGATCGAGCCGCGCGCCCCGCACCCCGGTGAACAGCGGCTCCTCCGGCCCCGCGCCCGGGCGGTGGGCGAGCCAGGCGGCGATGGCCTCCCGCACCACGGGCAGCACGGGCACGAGCCGCGTCTTGCCCCCCTTGCCGGTGACGCGCAGCGCCTCCTCGCGCCCCGGCAGCGGGGCCTCGCCCACGCTCAGGGCCAGCGCCTCGGCGATGCGAAGGCCGCAGCCGTAGAGCAGGGTGAACAGCGCCGCGTCCCGCGCCGCCTGCCAAGCGGGACGGGGGGTGCGCTCGGTCATCCGCAGCGCGCTGGTCTCCCCGCCCAAGGCGCGCGCCTCCTGGGGCGACAGGGCGCGGGGCAGGGGCGGGCGGCGGCGCGGGCCGCGCAGCCCGGCCAGCGCCGTGGGCGCCTTGCCCTGCCGCCGCGCCAGGAAGCGCAGGAAGCTTCGCACCGCCGCGAGTTGCCGCGCGCGGGTGCTGGTGCCCGCCCCGGCCGCCGCGCGGGCGGCCAGGAAGGCGCGCAGATCGGCGAGCGGCAGGGCCAGAAGCTCCTCGGCCGTCGGCGGCTGGCCAAGATGGCGGGCGAGGAAGCCCAGGAACTCCGCCACGTCCCGCCCATAGGCTTCGAGGGTGTGCGGCGAGGCGCGGCGCTCGGCCGCCAGCCAGTCGAGGAAGGCGGCGCGGGCCTCCTCGCCGGTCATCGCGCCAGCGCCGCGGCCAGGGCGCGGGCGAGGAAGAGCAGCGCCTCGGGCTCCTGCGGCAGGGCGGCGGCCTCGCGCGCGCCGAGCGCCAGCGTCTCCCCCCCCACGGCCAGCAGCGCCTCGCGCCGGATGAGCGGGGCGGCCTCGCCATGCAGGGCGGGCTCGGCACGCACGACGTCGCGCAGCAGCAGGGGCGCGGCGGCGGGCAGGGGGCGCAGG
>JBKBSR010000275.1:0-4561 GCA_046291055.1 Roseococcus sp. | reverse complement strand
GCGGATCACCGCCTCGCCGATGCGCGCGAGGCGCGGGGCCCAGATGGCGCGCACGGGCGGCGGGGGCGGGGCGGCGCGCAGCGCCTCGCCCACCGCCTCCTCCCAGGCGGCGCGGGCGGCGGCCGGCGCGAAGGGGCGGCCCTGCAGCTTCGCCAGGAAGCGCTGCATGACCCGGTGCACCAGCATGCCGTAATCCGCCGCGCCCGGGGCCTGCTCGATCGGGTCGAGCGGGCGCAGCCGCAGGATGCGCGCGGCGTGGAAGGCGTAGGGGTCGGCGATCAGGCGCTGCACGTCGCTTGCGGTGATCTCGCGCGGGCGGACCTGGCGCGGCGGCTTGGGGGCGGGGCGCTCGCAGGGGGCGGGCCGGGCGGGCGGCGCATCCAGCGCCCGCGCCCAGCCCGCCTCGCGCGCGGCCGGCAGGGCCAGGCCCTGGCCGGAGAGGAGGATGTCGAGCCGGGTGAGCCAGCGCGCCGGCACGCTGGGCGAGCCGCCGCGCCGCGCCGCGCGCGAGAGGATGGCGCGCCGGGCATTCGCCGCCGTCAACAGGAAATCCGCGGCGACCCGGCCGATCCGCCCCTCGGGCGAGGGCAGGCCGAAGGCGGCGCGCATGGGCCGGCTCATCCAGGGGCCGGGATCGGCCGCCTGGGGCCAGATGGTCTCGTCCAGCGCCCCCAGCACCACGAGGTCGAAATCGAGCAGCCGCGCCTCCAGCAGCCCCAGGATTTCCACCTGCGGATGCAGCGCCGCCCCTTCCCGCCCGCGCGCGACGCGCGGCGCGCGCGTGACGCCCTGGGCGAGCAGCGCGTCGAACAGCCCGGGCCATTCGGCCGCCTCCAGCGGCGGCAGTTCGGCCAGCGCGGGGGGCAGGGCGGCGAGGTGCCGGGCCAGCGCCTCGCCCTCCGCCTGGGCGTAGAGGCGCAGGCCCCCGGGCAGGGCGGGGGTGGCGGCCAGCGCCTCGGCGGCGGCCAGATGCGCCTCCAGCAGCGCCGCGGGCGGCTGGCGGCCGGCGGCGGGCAGCGGGGCCAGCGCCACCTCCAGCGCATCGAGCAGGGGCAGCGCCTCGGGCGGGCAGCGGGGGCGCAGGCCTTCGGGGCCAGGCGCGGGGGCCACGCCGCGCAGCGCCTTGACCTCCAGCGCATGCACGAGGCGCAGGAAGGCCGGCCGCTCCATCCCGGCGGCGCAGAGCGGGTGCTTGAGCAGGGCGAGCAGCGCCACCGGCCGCCAGCGCGCCGCCACCGCCGCCGCGATCAGGCGGAGGAAGCCACCGGCCGGCGTCTCGGAGAGGGGCTGGCCCGCGCTGTCGTCGGCCAGGATGCCGTGGCGCGGCAACTCGGCCGCCACCCGGCGGGCGAGGTCGCGGTCGGGCGTCACCAGCGCGGCGCGCGCGCCGGGGGTCTCCAGCGCCCCGCGGAGCGCGAGCGCGATGGCGGCGGCCTCGTGCTGGGCGTCGGCCGCATCGAGGCGCGAGAGCCCCTCCAGCGCCGGCGCCTCCACCGTGCCGGGCCGCTGCCAGGGGCCGAGCGCGCCGGCGGGCAGCAGCGCCGTGCCGAGCAGGGCGGCGCGGGGGCTCGGCGCGCCCGGAATCCAGGGCTCGGCGTCGGCCAGCCTCGCGCCCATGCGGCGCAGCATGGCGCGCTGGCCGGCGAAGGGGTGGGTGGGGGCCTCGGCCAGCGCCTCGTCGGGCAGGGCGGCGGTGGCGGGGTCCTCGCCCGCCAGCACCACGAAGCCCTGCGGCAGGCGGGTGGCGATGGTGCGCAGCAGATCGGCCGCGGCGGGGATGGTGCCGCCCATGCCGATGCCGGCGGCGATCACGGCGTGCGGGGGCGGGTTCTCCTCCCAGGCGCGGCGCTGGGCGCGCAGCGCCATGACGCGCCGCACCCCGATGTCGAGCAGCCCCTGCTCCGTCAGCCAGGCCTGCCAGTCCCGCACCGCCGCGCGCAGGAACAGGGTGGTGATCTGCCAGTGGGCGGCGAGCCGCTCCGGCGCCAGGGCATCCAGCCGCTCCAGCCAGCGGTGCTCGAGCAGGCGGTGGTCCTCCGGGATCGGCTCCGCCTCCTCCAGCGCGATCTCGTCGAGCAGCTTGCCGAGCTCCCCGCCGAGGGCCCAGGCGTGCTCGGCGGTGGGCGGGCCGCCGCGATGGGCGGGCCAGCTTGCGGCGAAGGCGGCCAGCACGGCCTGGCGGCGCAGCGGCTCCACCGCCGGGGGCAGGTCGAGCAGGGCGGGCAGGGCCAGCTCGTCCGCGTCCTCGACCGAGAGCCCGGCGAGGGGGCGCAGCCGGGGCAGCAGCAACGCGGGGGCCTCGGCCGCGCGCAGGAAGGCCTCCTGCAGCGCGCGGCTGGCGCGGCGGGTGGGCAGCAGGATGGTGGCGGCGGCCAGCGCCTCGCCCGTGCCGAGCCGGGCGAGGGCGCCGCGCGCCAGCCCCGCCAGGAAGGGCTGGCCGGGCGCGATGGTGTGGAGGCGCATGCGGCGCAGCCTAGCGCGGCGATGCGTCAGCCGCGGTCATGGCGCGAGATCGGCCAGCCGCCGCTCGGCCCGCGCGAGGTCGGGCGGGGTGGAGAGGTGGAACCACAGCCCGTCATGCACCAGGCCGAACAGCCGCCCGGCCGCGATGGCCGCGTCGAAGCAGCGGTTGAGGCCGAAGCGGCCGGGCGCCTCGCCCGCCACCAGGGAGGGGGCGGCCAGCATCACCCCGCCATAGAGGAAGGGCGCGAGCTCGCCGCGCCCGGGGCGGCGCAGCCGGCCCCAGGGGTCGGGCAGGAAATCCCCGCGCCCCACCTCGCCCTCCAGCCCGGCGGTGCGGACCAGCAGCAGGATCGCGTCCATCCGCGCCGGGTCGAAGGCGCGGGCGAGGCGGGTGATGGCGGGGGTGGGCCCGTCCAGCCAGAAGGCGTCGCCATTGGCCAGCACGAAGGGATCGGGGCCGAGGCGCGGCAGGGCCTGGCGCAGCCCCCCGCCCGTCTCCAGCAGCTCGGGTTCGAGCTGCAGCCGCGTGATGGGGGGCTGGCCGGCGCGGGCGGCCAGGGCGGCGGCCACCTTCTCGGCCTTCCAATGCGCGTTCACCACCGCCTCCTCCACCCCCGCCGCCGCCAGCCGGTCGAGCGCGTGGTCGAGCAGGCTGCGGCCGCGCAGGATGAGCAGGGGCTTGGCCGTCTCGGCGGTGAGGGGCCGCATGCGCTGGCCGAGCCCGGCGGCCAGCACCATGCCCCGGCGCGGGCCGCTCATGCCGGGTTGCGCCGCCGCTCGGGCGGCACATGCGCGTCGAGGAAGGCGCGCAGCGGGGCGGTGGCCGGGTGCTCCAGCGCGCGCCCGAGCAGCGCCCAGCAGCGCGGCCCGTGCGCGAGGTAGCGCGGCTTGCCGTCGCGCCGGGCGAGCCGCACCCAGAGCGCCGCCACGCGCAGATGCCGCTGCGCGGCGCAGACGGCCATGGCGGCGGCGAGATCCTCCCCGCGCAACTCGGGCCGCAGGGCGAGGTAGCGAGCGATGGTCGCCTGCCGCAGCGCGGGCGCGACATCGCGCCGCGCGTCCTCGACCAGCGAGACGAGGTCATAGGCCGGATGGCCCCGCGCCGCGTCCTGGAAATCGATCACCGCCACGCCGCGCGGGGTGGGGATGAGGTTGGCCGGGAAATAGTCGCGATGGACGAAGCCCGCGCCCGCGAAGGGGGCGAGCATGGCGCGCAGCGCGGCGTCGAAGCCCGCGCGCACCGCGGCACCGGGCGGGGCGCCGAACATGGCGGGCCACCACCAGTCGAGGAAGGTGGCCGCGGCCGCCGCGCTCATCCGCGCCGCGTCCCAGGCAGGCAGGCCCGCGGGCGGCGGGGCGGCGGCGAGGCGGGCCAGGGTCTCGGCCGCGCCGAGATAGAGGGGCAGCGGATCGGCCCCCGCGTCCAGCGCCTCGGCCATGCTGGCGGGGCCGAGATCCTCGACCAGCGCGGCCGGTCCGGCGGGGTCCACCGCCAGCACCGCCGGGGCGGGCACGCCGATGGCGTCGAGATGGGCAGCGACGCGCAGGAAGGCGTCGAGATAGGCGGGATCGGGCGTCTGCATCAGCAGCGCGGGGCGCGGGCCGCCATGCAGGCGCGTGTAGCGCTTGGAGGCGTCGGCCGGCAGGGGCTCGGGCCGGGCGGCGGCAAAGCCCGCGCGGGCGAGCAGCGCGCTCACCACCGCCCCTCCCAGCCGGTCAGCACCGCCGCGCGCGCATCGGGATCGGTGGGATCGGGGGCGAGGAGGACGCGCAAGGCCTCGGGCGGCGCGAGGGAGCCGAGCCGGTCGGGCCATTCCACCAGCACGATGCCCTCGCGCGCCTCCTCCCAGCCCAGTTCCTGCAGCCCGGCGGGGCCCTCCAGGCGGTAGAGGTCGAAGTGATGCGCCACCACCCCCCCGGGCAGCGTGTAGGACTGGACCAGGGTGAAGGTGGGGCTCGGAACCTCCAGCGCCGGATTGCCGCTGGCGGCGCGCAGGAAGGCGCGGGCGAGGGCGGATTTGCCGGCGCCCAGCGGGCCTTCGAGCAGGATGGCGTCGCCCGGCCGGGCGCGGGCCACCAGCCATGCGGCCCGCGCCCC
>JBKBSR010000274.1:0-4568 GCA_046291055.1 Roseococcus sp. | reverse complement strand
GCTTCGGCTGGCGCGACACCACGGCCGTTCAGGCCTATACGGTCTTCGACTTCGCGCCGCTCTTCCTCGAGATGTTCGTCCGCCGCGGCGCGGCCCGCCACGGGCTGACCTGGCAGCCCTGCCGCCCGCCCGTCCAGGGCCTCGATTTCGAGATGGATTGCCGGGGCGTGAGCCGGGAACTCGTGCTGCCCGTGTCACCCCGGCGCGGTTGACCCCCCTCGGGGCGGGTCCTATCTCTGCCGGACTGACCCGCGCGGCCCCGCGCCCCGCCGCGATTACGCCGCGCTCCGGAGAGATCCTCGCCCCCATGTTCGCCCGCCTCGCCCGTGCCCTGTTCGGTTCCGCGAACGACCGCGCGCTCAAGCGCTATCAGGCGCGGCTGCCCGCCATCAACGCGTGGGAGGAGAAGCTCGCGCCCCTCTCGGACGAGGCGCTGCGCGGCAGGACGGAGGAGTTCCGCGCGCGCCTCGCGCAGGGCGCGACGCTGGACGACCTGCTGGAGGAGGCCTTCGCCACGGTGCGCGAGGCGGCGAAGCGGGTGCTCGGCCTGCGCCACTTCGACGTGCAGATGATCGGCGGCATGGTGCTGCACGAGGGCAAGATCGCCGAGATGAAGACCGGCGAGGGCAAGACGCTGGTCGCCACGCTGCCGGTCTATCTCAACGCGCTGGCCGGCAAGGGCGTGCACGTCGTCACCGTCAACGACTATCTCGCGAAGCGCGACGCGGAGTGGATGGGCGAGGTGTACGGCTTCCTCGGCCTGAGCACCGGCGTCATCGTCCATGGCCTGACGGACGAGCAGCGCCGCGCCGCCTACGCCTGCGACATCACCTACGGCACGAACAACGAGTTCGGCTTCGACTACCTGCGCGACAACATGAAGTACCGGCTGGAGGACATGGTCCAGCGCCCCTTCGCCTACGCCATCGTGGACGAGGTGGACAGCATCCTGGTGGACGAGGCGCGCACGCCGCTCATCATCTCCGGCCCCACAGACGACACCTCCGACCTCTACCGCCGCGTGGACGCGGTGATGGCCGAGTTCGTGAAGGATCCCGAGCGCTTCGAGAAGGACGAGAAGCAGCGCACCGTCGCCATGACGGAGAAGGGCGGCGAGGACATCGAGCGCATGCTGCGCGAGGCCGGCGTGCTGACCGAGGGCGACCTCTACGACCCGGTGAACGTCAGCCTCGTGCACCACGTCAACCAGTCGCTGCGCGCGCATGTGCTGTTCAAGCGCGACGTGGAGTACGTGGTCCGCAACGACAAGATCGTGATCATCGACGAGTTCACCGGCCGCATGATGGAGGGCCGCCGCTACTCCGACGGGCTGCACCAGGCGCTGGAGGCGAAGGAGCACGTCACCGTCCAGCCGGAGAACCAGACGCTCGCCTCCATCACCTTCCAGAACTACTTCCGCCTCTATCCGAAGCTCGCCGGCATGACGGGCACGGCCGCCACCGAGGCCGACGAGTTCATGGAGATCTACAAGCTCGAGGTGGTCGAGATCCCGACCAACCTGCCCGTCAGGCGCGTGGACGAGGACGACGAGGTGTATCGCACCGCCGCCGAGAAATACGAGGCGGTGATCCGGCTGATCGGCGAATGCCAGGCGCGCGGGCAGCCCTGCCTCGTCGGCACCACCAGCATCGAGAAGAGCGAGCTGATCTCGAAGCTGCTCAAGCAGCGCGGCATCGCCCACAACGTGCTCAACGCCCGCTACCACGAGCAGGAGGCCGCCATCATCGCCCAGGCGGGCCGGCCGGGCGCGGTGACCATCGCCACCAACATGGCCGGGCGGGGAACCGACATCAAGCTCGGCGGCAACGCCGAGATGCTGGCGCGGGCGGAGGCCGGAACCGACGAGGGGCCGGATTACGAGGCCGCGCTGGCCAAGCACAGGGCCGAGGTGGAGGCGAACAAGGCGAAGGTGATGCAGGCCGGCGGCCTCTTCGTCATCGGCACCGAGCGGCACGAAAGCCGGCGCATCGACAACCAGCTCCGCGGCCGTTCCGGCCGCCAGGGCGACCCGGGCGCATCCCGCTTCTTCCTCTCCCTGGAAGACGACCTGATGCGCATCTTCGGCAGCGACCGCATGGGCGGTATGCTGACGAAGCTCGGCCTGAAGGAAGGCGAGGCCATCGTCCATCCCTGGATCAACAAGGCGCTGGAGAAGGCGCAGAAGAAGGTCGAGGCGCGCAACTTCGACACGCGCAAGAACCTGCTGAAATACGACGACGTGATGAACGACCAGCGGCGCGAGGTGTATTCCCAGCGCCGCGCCTTCATGGAGGCCGAGGACCTCAGCGAGACCATCGCCGAGATGCGCCGCGAGACGATCGGCGCGCTGGTGGACCGCGCCATCCCCGAGAACGCCTATCCGGAGCAATGGGACCTCGACGGGCTGGAGCGCCGCGTGAAGGAGGTGCTGGGCCTTGATCTGCCCATCGCCGCCTATGCGCAGGAGGAGGGCATCGACGAGGTGCAGGTGCGCGAGCGCATCGAGGCCGCCGCCGATGCCGCCGCCGCCGCCAAGGCCGCGAACATCGGCCCCGACTTCATGCGGATGGTCGAGAAGTCGGTGCTGCTGCAGGTGTTCGACCAGGTGTGGAAGGAGCATCTCCTCCAGCTCGATCACCTGCGCCAGGGCATCGGCCTGCGCGCCTATGGCCAGCGCGACCCGCTGAACGAGTACAAGCGCGAGGCCTTCGCGCTGTTCAACAACATGCTGGAGGAGCTGCGCGAGCGCGTCACCTCGCTGCTGATGCGCGTGGAGTTCGCCGCCGACGCGCCCCCGCCCCAGCCCGAGCCGGTGCGCGTGATGGACATGCGCCACCCCTCGCCCGAGGAGGCGACCTCCGCCTTCGAGCCTGCCCCGCCCTCGGGCGGCTACGGGCTGGCCGTCGCGCCCGCGAGGACGGCAGGCGAGGTGGACGCGGGCGACCCCTCCACCTGGCACCGCACGCCGCGCAACGCGCCCTGCCCCTGCGGCTCGGGGAAGAAGTACAAGCACTGCCACGGCAAGGGGTGAGGGCGGGCGCCCTCCTGCTCGGCGGGCTGGTGCTGGTCTGGCCGGCCGGCCTGAACCTCTACCCGCTCGTCTTCGTGGACAGCTTCACCTATCTGCGCCAGACCACCGAGGGCGTCCCGCCCTGGGACAAATCCTTCACCTACGGCCTCGCGGCGCATCTCCTGCACGGGCGGAGGTCGCTCTGGCCGGTGGTGCTGGCCGTGGGGCTCGCCGCCTCCTGGCTGCTGTGGCTCGCGCAGCGGGGGCTGCGCGGGCAGGCCTCTGCGGCGGCGCATCTGCTGCTCTGCGCGGGGCTCGGGCTGCTCACCTCCGCGCCCTGGTTCCTCTCCAGCGTGATGCCCGACGCGCTGACCGGGCTCGCGCCGCTCGCGCTGTTCCTGCTCGGCTTCGGGCGGCTCTCGCGCGGCGAGGCGCTGGGCGTCGGCCTGCTCGGCGCGCTCGCCCTCTCCGTGCACATGGCGCATCTGCCCGGCGGGCTGGCGCTGGTCGCGCTCACGGCGCTGCTCACGCGCCGCCTCGCGCCGACCCTGCGCGTGGCGGCGCCGCTCGCGCTTGCGCTGCTGGTGCTGGCGGGCGGCAATGCGTGGCTGTATGGCCGCGCCTCCGTCTCGCCGCATGGCGCGATCTTCCTGCTGGCGCGGCTGCAGGACGACGGGCCGGCGCTGTGGGTGCTGCGCGCGCGCTGCCCGGAGGAGCCGGGCTGGCGCCTCTGCGCCTTCCTCGACCGGCTGCCGATGGACGCGGAGGATTTCCTCTGGGGCATCAGCCCGATCAACAGCGAGCTGGACGGCAGCCTGCGCGAGGATGGCGGGCGGCGCGCCGTGCCGGAGGCGCGCGCCATCCTCGCCGCCACCCTCGCCGCCCATCCCGGGGAGGTGGCGGAGGCGATGCTGCGCAACACGCTGCGCCAACTGCTGCTGTTCCGCGTGGGCGACACCCTCGTCGGCGCCTCGCTGACCAGCACGCGCGAGGTGATCGCGCGCGGCTTCCCGCCGGAGGAGCTCGCGCGCTTCGACCGGGGGCTGCAGGCGCGCGGGGAACTCGCGGCCGCGGCGGCGCCCTTCCTCCGGCCGCATGTGCCGGTGGTGCTGGCGGCGCTGGCGGCGCTTCCCTTCCTGCTCTGGCGGGCCCGCCGGGCGCGGGACGCGCCGCGGGCGGCGCTGCTGCTCTTCGCGGCGGCGGCCATCGGCTGCGGCGCCTTCGCCACCGGCGCGCTCTCCAAGCCGCTGCACCGCTACGAGGCGCGGATCGTCTGGCTCCTGCCCGCCGCCGTGGCGCTGGCGCTGCTGCCGCGCCCCGCCGCAGCGCGTCACTCCCGCAGCGGGATGCACAGCCGCTCGTAATCCCCCGCCGTGGCCATCAGCAACCGGCCGAGCGAGAGCGGGCGCGCCGTCATGGGCCGCGCGCCCATGCGCCGGAACAGCGCGGCCGAGGCGGGGGCGCGCACCTCCGCCGGGGCGGCACCCGCGCGGCGACGGGCGCGCTGCGCCGGCGCGCATGCCGGGCCGCCGCGGGTCGAAACCTTGCCGGCCCGGCC
>JBKBSR010000273.1:0-4585 GCA_046291055.1 Roseococcus sp. | reverse complement strand
CCTGCGGGCGGCGCGCGCTGCGCTCGCGCGATGTGTGGGAGGAGGTGGCGCCCCTGGCCGGCATCGAGGTGCTGCAGCACGGCCTCGCGGTGCTGGCGCGGCGCGCGGAATCGGCCGCGGTGCTGGAGGCCTTCGCGCGCACGGAGATGGGCGCGGCCTGCACGCTGCTCGACGGCGCCGAGGCCGCGCGCCGCTTCCCCGATCTCGCGCGCGGCGCGCCCCGCGCCCTGCTCTGGAGCCCGCACGAGCGCCGGGTGGAGAGCCGCGACGCCATCCCGCGCCTCGCCGCCTGGCTGGAGGCGGCGCAGGGTGTCGCCATCCGCCGCAACGTGATGGTGCGCGGGGTGGACGAGGCGGGCGTGGACACCAGCGCGGGCCGCTTCGCCGCGCCGCTCATCGTCCTCTGCCCCGGCGACGACTTCCTGACGCTCTTCCCCGAGCGCATCGCCGCGCAGGGCGTGACCAAGTGCAAGCTGCACATGCTGCGCCTCGCCTCGCCCGGCTTCCGCCTGCCCGGGGCGGTGATGAGCGACCTCGGCCTGGTGCGCTACCTCGGCTATGCGGAGCTGCCGCAGGCCGAGGCGCTGCGCCATGTGCTGCTGCGCGAGCAGCGCGCGCAGCTCGACAACGGCGTGCACCTCATCGTCGTGCAGTCGGCCGACGGATCGCTCGTGGTGGGCGACAGCCACCATTACGGAACCACGCCCGATCCCTTCCAGCCCGAGGCGGTGGACGCGCTGATCCTGGAGGAGTTCGAGGCCGCGCTGGGCATCGCCCCGCCGCCGGTGATCGCGCGCTGGACGGGCGTCTACGCCTCCGCCCCCGACAAACTGATGTTCCGCGACGCGCCGGCGCCGAACATCCGCCTCGTGATGGTGACCAGCGGCACCGGCGCCTCCACCGCCTTCGCCATCGCGTAGGAGACGCTGGCGGAGCTGCACGGAGAGAGCGCATGAGCACGCTGAAGGCCGTCATCCTCGACTGGGCGGGCACGGTGCTCGACCACGGCAGCCGCGCGCCGATGGGCGCCTTCGTCGAGGTGTTCCGCCGCTTCGGCGTGGAGATCACCATCGCCGAGGCGCGCGGCCCCATGGGCCTGGCGAAGCGGGACCACATCCGCGCGCTGTGCGACCTGCCCCGCGTCGCCGCCGCCTGGCGCGCGGCGCATGGGCGCGCGCCGACCGAGGCGGATGTGGACGCCATCCATGGCGCCTTCGTGCCGCTCAACGCGCAGGTGGTGACGCTGCCCGAGCACGCCGCGCTCATCCCCGGCGCGGCTCAGACCGCGGCCTGGCTGCGCGCGCGCGGCCTCAGGATCGGCAGCACCACGGGCTACACGCGCGAGATCATGGCGCCGCTGCTGCCGCTCGCCGCGGCGCAGGGCTACGCGCCGGACAATCTCGTCTGCGCGGGGGATCTGCCGCGCGGGCGGCCCTCGGCGCTGATGATGTATCGCTGCTTCCTCGAGCTCGACGCGGACCCCGCCTGGGCCTGCGTGAAGGTGGACGACACGCCCCCCGGCATCGCCGAGGGCGTGGCGGCGGGATGCTGGACGGTGGGCGTGGCGCTGACCGGAAACGAGTGCGGCCTCTCGCTGGCCGAGCTCGCCGCCTGCTCGGCCGAGGAGCGCGCCGCGCATCGCGCCCGCGCCGCCTGGGCGCTGCGCGCCGCCGGGGCGCATGTCGTGGTGGACGGCATCGCCGATCTGCCCCCCGTGCTAGAGGAGATCGCCGCCCGGGTGGCGCGCGGCGAGCGGCCCTGAGGCTTTGCAAGGCCGCGCGCCTCCGCTAAAGCGCGGCATGGGGAGATTGCGGGGAGTTCATCTCCGCAGGGGGACGCCGGTCCGGCAGCCTCGGCCGAGCCCGGCCGGGCCTGCTTCCTCCGGCGTCACCCTTGGCCCAGCGAGACGATGACACCTCCCCTCGTCGAAGCCCAGCGGATCGTGAAGCGCTTCGGCGCGCTGGTCGCCAACGACCATGTGGACCTGCGCGTGATGCCCGGCGAGGTGCATGCGCTGCTGGGCGAGAACGGGGCGGGCAAGTCCACCCTGGTGAAGATGCTCTACGGCCTGCTGCAGCCGAACGACGGGCGCATCCTCTGGCAGGGGCGGGCGGTGGCGCTGCCCAGCCCCCGGGCGGCGCGGGCCCTGGGCATCGGCATGGTGTTCCAGCACTTCTCGCTGTTCGAGAACCTGACGGTGGCCGAGAACGTGGCCCTGGCGCTGGACGAGGCCGCGCCCCTGCCGCAGGTGGCCGCGCGCGTGGCCGACCTCTCCGCCGCCTATGGGCTGCCGCTCGCGCCCGGGCGGGAGGTGTGGCGCCTTTCGGTGGGCGAGCGCCAGCGGGTGGAGATCATCCGCTGCCTGATGCAGGATCCGAAGCTGCTGATCCTGGACGAGCCCACCTCGGTGCTGACGCCGCAGGAATGCGAGGGCCTCTTCGCCACCATCGCGCGCATCCGGGCCGAGGGGCGCTCGGTGCTCTACATCTCGCACAAGCTGGAGGAGGTGCGCCGCATCTGCGAGACGGCGACCATCCTGCGCCATGGCCGCGTGGTGGCCACGACCGACCCGCGCGCCGAGACGGCGGCGAGCCTCGCGCGCATGATGGTGGGCGGGGATGTGCCCGCCCTGCGCCACGAGGCGGCGGCCGAGAGCGACGCGCCGGTGCGGCTCTCGGTGCGCGGCCTCTCCCTGCCCGCGGAGGATTCGCACGGCACGGCGCTGCGCGATGTCTCGCTCGACCTGCGCCGGGGCGAGATCCTCGGCATCGCCGGCGTGGCGGGCAACGGGCAGGAGGAGCTGTTCGCCGCGCTCTCGGGCGAGCGCCTCGCGCCGCGCGCCGCGCAGATCGTGCTGGACGGCGCGCCGGTGGGGCGCGAGGACATCAACGCCCGCCGCCGCCGCGGCGCGGCCTTCGTGCCGGAGGAGCGGCTGGGCCACGCCGCCGCCCCGCGCCTGCCGCTGTCGGAGAATGCGCTGCTCTCCGGCCATGCGGCCAACGGCTTCGTGCGCGGCGGCTTCCTCGACCGCGGGCGGATGCTGGGCTGGGTGGATTCGGTGACGCGCGCCTTCGACGTGCGCAAGGGCCCGCGCGACCCGGAGGCGCGCGCGCTCTCGGGCGGGAACCTGCAGAAATTCGTGGTGGGCCGGGACATCCTGCGCCGGCCCGGGCTGCTCGTCGTCTCGCAGCCCACCTGGGGCGTGGATGCGGGCGCGGCGAGCCTGATCCGCCAGGCGCTGGTGGATCTGGCGAAGGAGGGGGCCTCGGTGCTGGTGATCAGCCAGGATCTGGACGAGCTGCTGGAGATCGCGGACCGGCTGGCGGTGATCTTCCGCGGCCGCCTCTCGCCCGCGCGGCCCGTGGCGGGGCTGACGCGCGAGGAGATCGGCCTGCTGATGGGCGGCGCGGGCTTCGGCACGAACAGCGAGGCGGCGTGATGCGCCTCCTCCTCGAACGCCGGGCCGAGACGCCGCTCGCGCTGCGGATCGGCTCTCCGCTGCTGGCGGTGGGGCTGACGCTGCTCTCGGCCATCGTCATCTTCGCCGCGCTGGGGCATGACCCGTGGCGGGCGCTGCACATCTATTTCGTGATGCCGCTCTCCGACTCCTGGGGGCTGCAGGAGGTGGCGGTGAAGGCCACGCCGCTGGTGCTGATCGCGGTCGGCCTCGCGCTCTGCTACCGCTCGAACAACTGGAACATCGGCGCCGAGGGGCAGTTCCTCATGGGCGCGCTGGCCGGGAGCTGGGTGGCCCTCGCCACCCATGGCGCGCCCGACGGCTGGTGGCTGCTGCCGACCATGCTGGCCTGCGGGGCGCTGGGCGGCGCGCTCTTCGCGCTGATCCCCGCGCTGCTCAAGACGCGCTTCGCCGCGAACGAAATCCTGACCAGCCTCATGCTCGTCTATGTGGCCGAGCTGCTGATGGACTGGCTGGTGCGCGGCCCCTGGCGCGACCCGCACGGCTTCAACATGCCGCAGACCGTGATCTTCGAGCCCGAGGCCACCATCCCACTGCTGATGGAGGGCGGGCGGCTGAACATCGGCACGCCCATCATGCTGCTGGTGGTGGCGCTGATGGCGGTGCTGGTGGCGCGCACGCTCAAGGGCTTCGAGATCCGCCTGGTGGGCGAGGCGCCGCGCGCCGCGCGCTTCGCCGGCTTCTCCGAGAAGAAACTGACCTGGACGGTCTTCGCCATCTCCGGCGCGCTGGCGGGGCTGGCGGGCATCCTGGAGGCGGCGGGCACGGTGCGGCAGCTCCAGCCCAGCATCTCGCCCGGCTACGGGTTCACCGCGATCATCGTGGCCTTCCTCGGCCGGCTGAACCCGCTGGGCTGCCTGGTCGCGGGGGTGTTCCTGGCCATCACCTTCATCGGCGGCGAGAACGCGCAAATCCTTCTGCGACTGCCGCTGGACGTGACGCGCGTGTTCCAGGGGCTGCTGCTGTTCTACGTGCTGGCCTGCGACACGCTGCTGCTCTACCGCGTGCGGCTTGTGCGGGGGGCCGCGGCGTGAGCGCCAAGACAGAAACAGCGCCTCCTTGCGAAAATCCGGCGGCAAAGCCGCCGGCGCGCCCGGCGTGGAGGCC
>JBKBSR010000272.1:0-4606 GCA_046291055.1 Roseococcus sp. | reverse complement strand
GAGCAGTGGGAAAAGCATGGTGGCGCGAACCTCCCCACGTTGGGGCCGTGGGCAGGGCGTGCGGTCCGCGCCACGCCAGACGTTTTCGCATGATAGGCCTGTCATGCGCGCGGGGCTTGCCTACCGTGCGGTCAGCCCTGCGCGCGGGATGGGCGGTTCACCCCCAGGGGCTGCGCCCGCGCGGCCGCGCCCAGGGCGAGGCGGCGGGCCCGGCCTGCGGCAGCCGCCGCGCCGCGAAGCCGCCCCCGCCCAGCGCCATCAGCCGGCGGATTCGCTCCTCGGTCGGCGGATGCGTCGAGAACAGCGCATCGAGCCGGAAACCGGAGAGCGGGTTCACGATGAACATGTGGGCGGTGGCCGGGTTCGCCTCGGCCGCCTGGTTGATGCGCCCCTGCTTGTAGCGCTCGAGCGCGGCGAGCGCGCTGGCGAGCCAGGAGGGATCGCCGCAGATGCGCGCGCCCTCCGCGTCCGCCTCGTATTCGCGCGCGCGGCTGATGGCCATCTGCACCACCATGGCCGCGAGCGGGCCGAGGATCACCAGCAGGATCAGCCCGATCGCGCCGAAGGGGCTGGCGTTGCGGTCGCGGTTCGAGGACATCATCCAGCCGAACTGTGCGAGAAAGCCGATGGCGCCCGCGATGGTTGCCGTCACGCTCATGATCAGCGTGTCGCGGTTCTTGATGTGCGCGAGTTCGTGCGCGATCACGCCCGCCACCTCGCGCTCGTCCATCATGTTCAGCAGCCCGGTGTTCACCGCCACCACGCCGCGCTCGGGGCTGCGGCCGGTGGCGAAGGCGTTGGGCTGGTCCTCGTGGATGAGGTAGAGGCGCGGCATGGGAATGCCCGCCCGCGCGGCGAGCTGCTGCGTCATGGCGTAGAGCTGCGGCGCCTCGGCGGGCGAGAGGGGCTGCGCATTGTGCATCCGCAGCACGACGGAATCGCTGCCCCACCAGGCGAACAGGTTCATGCCGCCGGCCACCAGCAGCGCCATCAGCATGCCGCCCTCGCCGCCGATGGCGTATCCGGCGGCGAGGAACAGCGCCGTCAGCGCCGCGAGCAGGATGAAGGTGCGCGCCATCTTCCCGAACTCCCCTTCCCCCTCCAGATGAGCGATATGGACGACCAGGACAAGCCGCCGCCCCCCCTGCCCAGCGGCAAGCCCCGCAGCGCGCCGCCCTTGACGAAGCTGGACCGGCCCGCCCGCCCGCCCGCGCCGCCGGGCGCGGAGCATGGCGGCCCCTCGGGCCCCGAGCCCACGCGCTACAACGACTGGGAGCGCAAGGGCCGGGTCAGCGATTTCTGATCAGGCGAAGGCCCGCCAGAGGATGTAGGCGGCGACGAGCAGGATCAGCCCCGCCAGCACCGCCTCCAGCGCCCCGCGCCGCGCGCCGATCCGCGCCCCCGCCCGCAGCCCGAGCCAGGAGCCGGCCGCACCGCCGGCGACGAAGAGCGCGGCCACCGGCCAGTCCACCAGCCCCGCCGTGGCGTAGCTGAACGCCGTGCCCGCGCCGAGGGCGAAGACCGCCACCAGCGAGGTGCCCACGGCGTAGCGCATCGGGAACTCCGCCGCCTGCATCAGCGCCGGCACGATGAGGAAGCCGCCCCCGATGCCGAAGAAGCCCGAGAGCACGCCGACGCCGAAGCCCGAGCCCGCCAGCCGCGGCGCGTTCAGGCGCGACAGGCGTGGCGCCTCGGCCTGGGCGGCCGCGGGCTTGCGGCGCAGCATCAGCAGGGCCACCACCACCATCAGCCCCGCGAAGGCGGCGATCAGCGCCTGCCCGTCCACGCGCTTGCCGATGGCCGCGCCGAGCAACGCGCCGCCGAGCCCCATGGAGGCGAAGACGGCCGCGCAGCGCCAGCGCACATTCCCCGCCCGCGCATGCTGCGCGAGGCCGGCCAGCGCATTGGCCGCCACCGCCACCGCGCCCGTCCCGATCGCCACATGCGGGCTGGCCACCCCCACCGCGTAGAGCAGCAGCGGCACTGCGAGGATGGAGCCCCCGCCGCCGACCAGACCGAGCGTGAACCCCACCCCCGCGCCGGAGGCGAGGCTCATCGCCAGCTCCGCCAGGGTCACGACGCGGCCGCCACCCGGTTCCAGGGCATGACGCGCAGCAGCCGCGCCAGGCCGCAGGTGCCCGTCACGCCCGCGAAGACCAGCCCCGCGCCGACGAAGCCCGCCAGCCCGTAGAAGGCGGGCGCGACGAAGGCGCCCAGCAGCACGCCGAGCAGCACCATCGCCCCCGCCGCGATCTGCACCTGGCGGCTGAGCTCAAGGGGCTGGCTGCGGTCCTCCTCCACGGGCAGTCCGGCCTTGCGCCAGGCATCGAGCCCGCCCTCCACGATGAAGGCCTGCATGTTGCCGGCACAGGCGGCGAGCTTGGGCGCGTTGCCCGCCGTGCGCATGCCCGAGCGGCAATGGAACAACACCGGCTTGCCGGCATGGGCGGCCAGCGCCGCTTCGTCGAGCTGGTCGAGCGGCAGGTTGAGCGCGCCGGGGATGCGCGCGCGCGCGTGCTCGTCGGGGCCGCGCACATCCACCAGCAGCGCGCCCTGCTCGCGGAGGAGTCGCGCGGCGTCGGTGGGGGAAAGAGTGGGAAGGCTCATGGGGGTCTATCCTGGAAGTGCCGCCGGGGCGGCGATGTCGCTGGACATATCTAAGGCGTCGCTTATATATAAGTCAACGCTGAAACAGCAGGACCAACCCCATGACCCCGCATATCCAGGCCTTCTTCGACGAGCCCACCAACACCGTGACCTATCTGGTCGGCGACCCCGAGACCCGCGAGGCCGCGGTGATCGACCCCGTGCTCGACTGGGACCACAACTCCGGCACGGCCGATGTCCGCTCGGCCGAGGCGGTGCTGGCCGCCGCCCGCGCCGGCGGCTGGCGCATCACCCATCTGCTCGAGACCCACGCCCACGCCGACCATCTCTCCGGCGCGCCCTTCCTCAAGGCGCACACCGGCGCGAAGATCGGCATCGGCGAGCACATCAAGGAGGTGCAGCGCATCTTCCGCCCCGTGTTCAACATGGAGGGGCTGACCCCCGACGGCGGCGACTTCGACCTGCTCTTCCGCGACGGCGAGGTGTTCCATGTCGGCGCGCTGCGCGTCGAGGTGATGCACCTGCCCGGCCACACCCCCGCCTGCGTGGCCTATCGCGTGAACGACGCCGACGTCTTCGTGGGCGACACGATCTTCATGCACGACTACGGCACCGCGCGGGCCGATTTCCCGGGCGGCGACGCGCGCACCCTCTACCGCTCCATCCGCCGCCTGCTCGCCCTGCCGCCGCAGACGCGGCTGTGGATGTGCCACGACTACAAGGCCCCGGGCCGCGACCACTACGCCTGGCAGAGCACGGTGGCCGAGGAGCGCGCGCACAACCCGCATGTGAAGGACGGCACGACGGAGGAGGAGTTCGTCGCCTTTCGCACGGCGCGCGATGCGAAGCTCGCCGCGCCCCGGCTGCTGCTGCCCTCCATCCAGGTGAACATCCGCGCCGGGCGCTTCCCGGAGGCGGAGAGCAACGGCGTGCGCTACCTCAAGGTGCCGGTGCGCGCCGCCCAGGGGGTGGTGCTGGCCTGAGCCGGCCGGCCGAAGGGCCGGACCGCCGCGGCGGGCCGCGCCGGGCGCGGATCACGCGGTCGCGGGCGGGCGCTGCGGGGCCATCGCCTCCGCGGGGCCCAGCTCCGCCAGGCTGGACGGGTCGAGATTCGCCCCGCAGACCAGCACGCCGATCCGCGCCCCGGGCGGCGGCGTCCAGGCGCCGCAGAGCAGGGCGGCCAGCGCCGTGGCGCCCCCCGGCTCGGCGGCGATGCGCGCCTGCTGCCACAGGGCCCGCTGGGCGGCGCGGATGGCGGAGTCCGGCGCCGTCACGGGCAGCAGCCGCCCCGCCGCGTGCAGCCGCGCCGCCAGCGGGAACATCAGCGCCCCCGCCTGGCGCGCGCCCAGGCTGTCGGCCGCGACGCCGCCGACCGGCGCGGGCACGGGGCGGCCTGTCGCCAGGGCGGCGTTCAGGCAGGGGCAGCCCTCGGGCTCCACCGCCACCAGCGTCACCCCGGATTCCGAATGCCAGGCGGCGGCCCCGCCGATCAGCCCGCCGCCGCCCACCGCCACCAGCAGATGGGTGAGCGCGGGCGCCTGCTCCTCCCATTCGCGGAACAGCGTGCCCTGGCCGGCCAGCACCTCGGCCTGGTCATAGGCGTGGATGAGGAGCGCGCCGGTGGCCGCCGCGCGGGCCTCGCTCGCCTCGCGCGCCTCGTCATAGCTCGCGCCCCCCACCACCAGCCGCGCCCCCAGCGCGGCGATGCGGGCGCGCTTGGCCGGGGCGGCGATCTCGGGGACGAAGATCTCGGCGGGCAGGCCGAGCCGCGCGGCGGCCATGGCCACCGCCACCCCGTGATTGCCCCCCGAGGCCGCCACCACCCCCACCCCCAGCAGCCCCAGCATCCAGAGCAGTTTCCGGAGCGTCCACCAGGGGGGCGCGGCGAGGACGCGCACATCCGTGGGCGAGCGCAACAGCAGGCTGAAGGACTTGGCCCGCCATTGTTTGCCGGCGCGCCACTGTCCGGGTTCGATCAGGCAGATGCCGGTAACAGCCA
>JBKBSR010000271.1:0-4621 GCA_046291055.1 Roseococcus sp. | reverse complement strand
CGGCCGAGACCAGCCCCACATAGCCCGCCCCGATGATCGCGATGCGCATCGTCCCTCACTCCCCCGCCCGGAGCCTGCCGGCGGATTCGGCCGCGGCGGCACCATTCCAGCCCCGGCGCGCCCATTCAAGCGCGCGGACGGTGAATCAGACGTAGCCCAGGGCGCGCATCTCCTCGCGGAAGAAGGCGTCCAGCTCGGCGATCACCTCGGCCGGCAGCTTCTCGCGGTGATCGCCGGGAATGACCTTGCGGAGGAAGGCGCGCGGGTTCTCCTCGGCCGGGATCACATCGGCCCAGCGCATGATGGCCGCAAGCTGCGCCTCCGAGACATGCCAGGCGAAATGCGCGCAGACGTCCCGCAGGAAGGCGGGCTTGTCGAGGATCGCCTGCTCGTAGCGATACAGGCGCAGCCCCGGCAGGGCGAGGAAGGGCAGATACTGCCGCAGCGCCTCTCGGAAACTGGCCGCGGCGCGGCGCGCATGGGCCGCCACGTCGCCGGAGCGGGCCGCCGCGCGCTGGGCCAGCATCTCCGCCCGCGCCTCGCCCGCCTCGGGCACGGAGTGCGAGAAGGCGGTGGAGAAATACTCGCTCACCAGCGCGTCGCGCGGGTCGCGCACGAGCAGGATGCTGCGTCCATGGACGAGTTCGGGCGCGCCCAGCAGCAGCGAGGGCGCGTTGCGGAAGCCGCCATAGACGTTGCCGCCGCGCAGCAGCCCGAGGATCGCCGGATCGGCGCGCCAGCGCTCGACATCCACCCCCTGCTCGAACAGACGGCCCGCCACATCCACGAAGTTCATGTCGTTGAAGCGGGCAAGGGCCTCCACCATCATGTTCATGATGGAGCTGCCCGATTTGCGCACGCCGAAGACGAAGACCGGCGGGCGCGAGGGATCATCGGCCACCTGGAAGGCGACGTCGCAGAAGCACAGCGTCAGCAGCCCGGGCATGCCGGAACCTCCCCAAGGGCGGCGGGCGCCCGCGGCGCCCGGCGATTTCCCTTCCTTCGCATGCTGTTACCCGCAGCCAGCCCTGTCAAACCGCCCCCGCCGGCGCGCCCCGCGCCCAGGCGATGGCCGCATCCGCCAGCGCGGCCACCGTGTCCACCACCGGGAAGGGCGGCGGCGGGCCCGCGGCCATGCCGAGCGGAATTTCCGTGCAGCCCAGCACCACCGCGCGCGCGCCGCGCGCCATCAGCGCCCGCGCCACCTCGACCAGCGGCGCGTGCGAGTCCGCGAGCCGGTTCGCCTTCACCAGCGCGATGGCCGGGCTCACCTTCGCCGCCATCTCCTCCGGGCTCGGCAGCAGGCAGGGGCAGCCCAGCCTTTCCTGGTAGAGGCCGCTCGCCAGCGTCGCCGCCGTGCCCATCAGCCCCACCGGGCCTTCCGAGATGCCCTGCGCCACGAGCGCCGCGCGCGCCGCGTCCACGATGTGCAGCAACCGCAGAGGCGTGGCGGCCTGCATAGCCTCGAACCAGAGATGGGCTGTGTTGCAGGGGATGGCCACCGCCCCGCAGCCCGCCGCCTCCAGCCCCTTCAGCCCGCGCAGCAGCCAGGGCAGCGGGTCCTCGCCGCCGGCGAGCCGCGCGGCCGTGCGGTCGGGCACGCGCGGGTCGGACCAGAGCACGGCGGGGATGTGCTCCTGGTCGCGCGCGGCGGGGGTGCGCAGGGTGAGCTGGCGCATGAACTCCGCCGAGGCGAGCGGCCCCATGCCGCCCAGCACGCCCAGCACGCGCGTCATCGCAGCCCCTCCCAGACGAGCTGCGCGCCGGTCAGCGCCAGCAGCACATGGATGATGCGGTAGAAGAGCCGGTCGCTCACCCGGGCGGCGAGCCAGACGCCGATCCTGATCCCGAGCGGGGCGAGCGGCAGCAGCACGAGGCTCGTCAGGATGTTCTGCGCCGAGAGCGCGCCCAGGAAGAAATAGGGCACGAGCTTCACGTAGTTCACGGTCGCGAAGAAGGCGACGGTGGTGGCCGCGAGCCGCGCGCGCTCCATCCTGAGCGGCAGCAGATAGACCGCAAGCGGCGGCCCGCCCGCATGGGCGATGAAGCTCGTGAAGCCCGAGGCCGCGCCCCAGACGGCGCCCTTCAGCGCCGAGCCCGCCGCCGCCGCCACCTTCCCGCCCCCGACTTCCTGCCACAGCGAGCGCGCGATGAAGGCGAGCGTCATCAGCCCGATCATCAGCTTCACCATCGCGTCCGAGAGCAGGCCGAACACCAGCGTGCCGGCGGCGATGCCGACCATCGCCCCCGGCAGGGTGCGCGCCAGCTCCGCCCGGTCCCAGCGGCCCCACCAGGCGCGCAGCGCCGAGAGGTCCATGGCGCAGAGCACCGGCAGCGCGATGCCCGCCGCCTGCGGCGCGGGGATGACGAGCGACATCAGCGGCACCCCCGTGTTCCCCGCCCCCGAGGCGAAGCCCCCCTTGCTGATGCCGGTGAGCAGGAAGGCCGGGACGGCCAGGGCGTAGAACCAGGGATCGGTGATCAGCACCCGCAGGGGACTCCGGGGCCCGCCGCGGGGCCGCCCGCCTTCCTAGACCCGCCCGCGCCGCTTTGGAACACAGCCGCCCCTGGCCCCGCCGCCCGCCCTGCTCTACCCAGGCGGCAAGACGCCCCGCAGACAGGAGCAACCCGCCCCCATGCCCCGCGCCCTCATCACCGGCATCACCGGCCAGGACGGGGCCTATCTCTCGGCCTTCCTGCTCGAGAAGGGCTATGAGGTGTTCGGCCTGCTGCGCCGCTCCGCCTCCTCGGAGGTGGTGGGCGCACGGCTGCACTGGCTCGGCGTGCAGGACCGCGTGCGGCTGCTCGACGGCAACCTGATGGACCTCTCCTCCCTGCTGCGGGTGATGGAGGAGGTGCAGCCCGACGAGGTGTACAACCTCGCCGCGCAGAGCTTCGTCAAGGCCTCCTGGCAGCAGCCGCTGCTGACCGGCCAGGTCACCGCGCTGGGCGCGAACAACCTGCTCGAGGCGGTGCGGCTGATCCGCCCGCAGGCGCGCTTCTACCAGGCGAGCAGCAGCGAGATGTTCGGCAAGGTCGAGGCCGGCACGCAGAACGAGCGCACGCCCTTCCACCCGCGCTCGCCCTACGCCGTCTCCAAGCTCTACGCGCACTGGATCACCGTGAACTACCGCGAGAGCTTCGGGCTGCATGCCTCCTCGGGCATCCTGTTCAACCACGAGAGCCCGCTGCGCGGCATCGAGTTCGTCACGCGCAAGATCACCGACGGGGCGGCGCGCATCAAACTCGGCCTCGCCGAGACCCTGCCCATGGGCAATCTCGAGGCGCGGCGCGACTGGGGCCATGCGCGCGACTACGTGCGCGCCATGTGGCTCATGCTGCAGCAGCCCGAACCGGGCGACTACGTGGTGGCCACCGGCCGCAGCGCCAGCGTGCGCGAGTTCTGCGAGCTCGCCTTCGCCCATGTCGGGCTCGACTGGCGCCGCCATGTGGTGCTCGACCCCGCCTTCCTGCGCCCGGCCGAGGTGGATGTGCTGCAGGGCGATGCGACCCGCGCGCGCGAGGTGCTGGGCTGGCGGCCGGAGACGAGCCTCGAGGAGCTGGTGGCCGAGATGGTCGAGGCCGATCTCAAGCGCCACCGCGACCGGATGCGCTGATGCGCGTGCTGCTGACGGGCGGGGACGGCTTTCTCGGGCGGCACGCCCAGGCGGCGCTCTCCGCCCATGCGCTGACCGTCCCGCCGCGCGCGCCCGGCCCCCTGCCCCACTACGCGCTGGAGGAGGAGGGCTGCCTCGCCCCCCTGCTCGCGGCCGCCCGGCCCGAGGCGGTGGTGCATCTCGCCGCCCAGGCCTCGGTCGCAGCCTCCTTCGCCGATCCGCTCGCCTGCTGGCGGGCCAATCTGCTCGGCACGCTGGCCCTCGCGGAGGCGGTGCGGCGCGAGTCGCACGGGGCGCGCTTCCTCTTCGCCTCCTCGGCCGAGGTCTATGGCCTCTCCTTCCGGGCGGGCGCGGCGCTGGACGAGAGCGCGCCCCTCGCCCCGGCAAACCCCTACGCCGCCTCCAAGGCGGCGGCGGATCTCGCGCTCGGCGAGATGGCGCTGCGCGGGCTCGCCGCACTCCGGCTGCGCTTCTTCAACCTCGCCGGCCCCGGCCAGTCCGAGGGCTTCGTGGTGGCGGACATCTGCCGGCAGATCGCGCGCATCGAGGCGGGGCTCGATGCGCCGACGCTGCGGGTGGGCGCGCTCGACCGCTGGCGGGATTTCCTCGACGTGCGCGACGCGGCGCGCGCCATCGCCCTGGCGCTCGAGGCCGACTGGCCGCCCGGCCTCGCGCTCAACATCGCCGCCGGCCGGCCCCGGCGCATCGGCGATGTGCTGGAGGCGCTGCTCGCCCGCGCCCGCCGCCGCCCCGAGGTGGCCGTCGCGCCCGCCCGGCTGCGCCCCACCGATGTGGCGCATGTGGCGGGCGATGCCGCCCGCGCCCGCGCCCTGCTCGGCTGGGCGCCCGACATCCCCTGGGAGCGCACCCTGGACGAGGCGCTGCAGGACTGGCGCGGGGGCGTCGCGCGCGGGGGGGGGGGGGGGAAAGACCCCCCCCCCCCCCGTAAGCTCCCGCCCCCGCTCTACCTCCCCCGCCGCCACGTTCTCGTTCTCTGCGACGTG
>JBKBSR010000270.1:0-4628 GCA_046291055.1 Roseococcus sp. | reverse complement strand
CCCATGCCCCGATGCGCGCGGAGGGGTTGCACGCCTCCCGCGCGCGCCTCGCCAATCTCCGGCGGGTGGAGGCCGCGCGGGAGGATCCGCGCTTCCTGCCCGGCGCGCTGGAGGCAGCGGGGCTCGCCGAGGCGCGCGCCACCCTGGCCAGGCCGGGCGGGCTGCTCGGCTTCCTCGACGGCGCGCGGCGCGCGGCGCAGGCGACGCTCGCCGCCGCCCTGCGCGACCCCGCGGACGCCGCGGCGCTGGAGGCGCTGCTCGCCGCCCAGGCCGCCCAGGCGCGGCTCGGCCCCGGCCCGGACGCCGAGACCCTGGCGCGCGACATCGCCTGGATGGACGCCAACGCCGCCGCGCTGGCCACGCCGCCGCCCTCCGAGGCGCAGCGCGCCGCCCTGGCCGCCTGGGCGCCGATCGCCGAGGCCACCGGCTACGCCTTCGAGGGGGCATGGAGCGCGCTGGCCGAAACCCTCGCCGCCTGGGCCGCGGCGCCCGAGGCCCTGGCCGACTGGCAGGGCTGGGCGCGCGCCGTGGCCGCCGCGCCCGAGCTCGCACCGCTCGCCGAGGCGCTGGAGCGTGGCGCCCTGCCTCCCGAGCGCGCCGAGGCCGCCTTCGACTTCGCCCTGCACGAATCCCTGCTGCGCCTGCTGTTGCGCGAGCAGCCGAGCCTCGCCGCCTTCGACGGGGCGGCGGCCGACCGGCTGGTGGCCGATTTCCGCGCCGCCGACGCGGCCCGCGTGCGCCTCGCGCGCGCCGAGACCGCCGCCGCCCATGCCGCGCGGGTGAAGGCGCTGCGCGAGGGCGAGGCCCCCGCCGCTCTCGCCTTCCTGCGCGGCGAGTTCGAGAGGAAGCGCGGCCACGCGCCGGTGCGCGCCATCCTCTCGCGCGCCGCGCCGCTCATCCGCAAGGCCAAGCCCGTCTTCATGATGAGCCCGCTCAGCGTCGCGCAGTTCCTCGCCAACCCGCACCACGCCACCCAGCCCGGCTTCCCGGAGTTCGACCTTCTGGTGATGGACGAGGCCAGCCAGATCGAGCCGGTGGACGCGCTGGGCGCGATCGCGCGCGCGAAGCAGGTGGTGGTGGTGGGCGATGACCGGCAGATGCCGCCCACCCGCTTCTTCCAGCGCATGACGGAGGACGCCGAGGACGCGCCCGAGGACGATGACAAGCCGCTCGAGGCGCGCGACGTGGAGAGCATCCTCGGCCTGGCCAATGCGCGCGGCATCCCGCGCCTGATGCTGCGCTGGCACTACCGCAGCCGGCACGAGAGCCTCATCGCGACCTCCAACCGCGAGTTCTACGAGGAGCGCCTGCTGGTGCTGCCCTCGCCGCGCCCGCGCAGCCCCGCGCTCGGCCTCTCGCTGGTGCGGGTTGCGGGCCGCTTCGCCGGCAGCGCCAACCTGCCCGAGGCCGAGGCGGTGGCCGAGGCCGTGCTGCGCCACGCGCGCGAGACGCCCGGCGACACGCTCGGCGTCGCCGCCTTCTCGGTGACGCAGCGCGACGCCATCCTGGAGGCGGTGGAGCGCCTGCGCCGCGACAGTCCGGACACCGAGGCCTTCTTCGGCGCCCATCCGGCCGAGCCCTTCTTCGTGAAGAACCTCGAGAACGTGCAGGGCGACGAGCGCGACGCCATCATGATCTCGGTGGGCTACGGGCGCGGGCCGGACGGGAAGCTCGCCATGCGCTTCGGCCCCCTCTCCAACGAGGGCGGCGAGCGGCGGCTCAACGTGCTCATCACGCGCGCGAAGAAGCGCTGCATCGTGTTCAGCGGCATCGGCGCGGAGGAGGTGGACACGGAGCGCGCCAGGGGCCGCGGCGTGGCCGCGCTCAAGACCTTCCTCGCCTTCGCCGCCGGGGAGGAGGCGCGGCGGCTCGCGGGCGCGGAGCCCACGCCCCTCGCCGCGCTGATCGGCGAGCTGGTGGCCGAGGCGGGGCGCGAGCCGGTGGCGCGGGTGGGCCTATCGGGCGTCTTCCTCGACGTGGCGGCGCGCGGCCCCGAGGGGTTCGAGCTCGGCGTGGAGCTGGACGCGCTGGACTGGGCCGTGCTGCGCTGCGCGCGCGACCGCGACCGCGGCCGGCAGATGGCGCTGGAGGGGATGGGCTGGCGGCTCGCGCGTTCCTGGTCGCTCGACTGGCTGAACCGGCCGGAGGCGGCGCGCGCGGCGCTGCGTGCGGCGCTGGGCGTGCAGGCCGCGCCCGTGGCCGCCCAGGCCGCCGCGCCCGAGACCGGCCTCGCCGCCCCCTATGCGGAGGCCGTCTGGGAGAGCCCGCCGCGCACGCGCGCGGAGTGGACGGAGATGATGCTCGCCATCCTGCGCGCCGAGGCGCCGG
This sequence comes from Roseococcus sp., assembly GCA_046291055.1. Classification (GTDB taxonomy): domain Bacteria; phylum Pseudomonadota; class Alphaproteobacteria; order Acetobacterales; family Acetobacteraceae; genus Roseococcus. The sequence goes on along the minus strand of JBKBSR010000270.1, from coordinate 2,300 downwards.
TGCACCGCGAGGCGCTGCTGGAACGCGCCCGGCTGCTCGCCGGGCCCGCCTTCGACCCCGGCGAGGCGCAGGGCGCGCTGCGCGAGGCGCAGCTCCTGCACGGCGCCCTGGAGGAGGGGGGCTTCTGGCGGCTGGAGGACACGCCGCCCGCAACGCCGCGCGACCGCCGCGCCGCCGCGCCGCATCTGCGCCGCGCCGCCATGGTCCCGCCCGCCGAGATCGAGGCCGCCGCGCGCGCCCTGCTCGCGCTCACCCCGCGCGCGAGCGAGGAGGAGCTGGCCGGCGGCGTGGCGCGCCTGCTCGGCCTCGACGCCAACGCCACCCCCGCCATCGCCGCCCGCCTCGCCGTGCTCGCCGCCCAGGGACGCCTCACCGCATGAACCGCCCCGCCCCCGCCCAGCAGGTCACCTTCCTCTACGCCGAGGATCCCGCCGCCTCCTGGCGCTTCTACGAGGAGGTGCTGGAACTGCCCCTGGTGCAGGACCAGGGCAGCTGCCGCATCTACGCCGCGGCCGAGGGGGATCGCGCCTTCCTCGGCGTCTGCCGCGCCCGGGCGCCGCGGGCTTCCGACAACCCGCGCGTGCAGGGGGGCGTGGTGTTCACCTTCGTCACGCCCGAGGTGGAGGGGTGGCACGCCTTCCTCAAGGCGAAGGGTGTCGCGGTGCCGCCCGCGCCCGAGTATTCCGAGGCCTATCGCGTCACGCATTTCTTCGTCACCGACCCGGCTGGCTACCTCATCGAGTTCCAGCGCTTCGAACGGCCGGACTGGCCCGAGCCGGGCTGACCGGCGCGGGCTTGGCGCGGGCGCGGGCCGCCCCACCTCCCCCGCATGAGCTTCGGGTGGGAGATGGGGCGCTGGGCGCTGGGCGCGCGCGCGGGCGCCTCGGTCGCCGCGCTCTACGGGCTGCTCGGTGCGCGCGGCTTCACCCGCGAGGGGCTTTGGCTGAACCTCGGCGACTGGCGCGCAGCCTCGACCATCGAGGAAGCCTGCCCGGCGCTGGCGCTGCGGCTGGCCGGGACGGGCGGCCTCGGGCCGGGCGATACGGTGGTGGATGTCGGCTTCGGTTTCGCCGAACAGGACATTCTCTGGGCGCGCCGCTTCGCCCCTCGGCGCATCATCGGCCTGAACGTGACGCCGGAGCATGTGCGGCTCGGCCGCGCGCGGGTGCGGCGAGCGGGCCTCGCCGAGGTGATCGACCTGCGCCAGGGCTCGGCCACCGCCATGCCGCTGCCCGACGCGTGCTGCGACGTGGTGACGGCGCTGGAATGCGCCTTCCACTTCGACACGCGCGAGGCCTTCCTCGCCGAGGCCTTCCGCGTGCTGCGCCCGGGCGGGCGGCTCGCCATGGCCGACATCCTGCGCGCGCCGCCCGCCGCCTCGCCGCTGCTGGCGCGCTGGCAGCGCCTCACCTGGCGCGGCTTCGCCGAGCGGTTCCGCGTGCCGGTGGCCAATGCGGTGGAGCGCGCGGGGCTCGCGGCGCAGCTCCGCGCCGCGGGCTTCACCGCCGCGCGCGTGGAGTCCATCGGTGAGGACGTGTTCCCGGGCTTCCACCGCGCGCTGATGACGGATGCCGCGCTGGCCCGTCGCCTGCCGGCCACGCTGCTGCGGCCCTACCGCGCGCTCGGCGCGCTGGGGGCGGGGCGGATCTACGCCGCGCTCGACTATGTGCTCGTCTTCGCGCAGAAACCGCGCTGACGCGGGAGGGTTCCATGGGCTTCTACGACTTCACCGCCACGCGCAACGATGGCGCGCCGCAGTCGATGGCGGACTATCGCGGCAAGGTGGTGCTGGTGGTCAACACCGCCTCGAAATGCGGCTTCACGCCGCAATACAAGGGGCTGCAGGCGCTCTACGAGAGCCACGGCCCGCGCGGGCTCGAAATCCTCGCCTTCCCCTGCGACCAGTTCGGCCATCAGGAGCCGGGGACGGATTCCGAGATCGCCGCCTTCTGTGAGAAGAACTTCGGCGTCACCTTCCCGCTCTTCGCCAAGATCGAGGTGAACGGCCCGCGCGCACACCCGCTCTATGTCTGGCTGAAGAGCCAGAAGGGCGGGCTGCTGACGAGCGGCATCAAGTGGAACTTCACCAAGTTCCTGCTCGACCGCGAGGGGAAGGTGCGCGGCCGCTTCGCCCCCACCACCACCCCCGGGGCGCTGGCGAAGGAGGTCGAGGCGCTGCTCTAGGGTCTGGACTCAATCACGCCTGGTAGGTGATGGCGGAGACGAGGCAGACGGCGGCGAGGAAGTTACGAGCGGTCTTGTCGTATCGGGTGGCGATGCCACGGAAATCCTTGATGCGA
>JBKBSR010000269.1:0-4646 GCA_046291055.1 Roseococcus sp. | reverse complement strand
CAGCGCCGCATGCACGCGCTGCCCCGCGGCGGCGTTGGGCACGAGGTTCGCCACCACCCCCGCCCGGGCCGGGGCCGCCCCGTCCTGCCGGTGCAGCTTCAGCACGGCATAGGCGTCGGTCAGGCTGGTCGGCTCCTCGGTGGCGATGACGCAGAGCAGATCGGCCGCGGCGGCCAGGCGCCGCGGCGCGGGGCCGAGCCCGGCGCCGAGGTCGAGCACCACCGCCTCGGCCGGCAGGGCGCGCAGCAGGCCGAGCAGCCGCGCGATCCCGCCCGCGTCGAGCGCGGCGAGCGCCGCCGCCCCCGACCGCCCGGGCAGCACCGAGAACCCCCCCGCATGGGCCTGCAGCGCCGCCTCCGGCGCGCAGCGGCCGGAGAGCACATCGCCGAGATCGCGCCCCGGCGGCAGGCCGAGCTGCACATCCACATTGGCGAGGCCGAGATCCCCGTCCACCAGCGCCACGCGCCGGCCGCGCTCGGCCAGCGCCTGCGCGAGCCCGATGGCGAGGCAGGTCTTGCCCACACCCCCCTTGCCGGAGGCGATGGCGATCAGGCGCGTCATGCCGCGCAGTCCCCCTGGAGATCGAGCGGCGCGCCCGCGGGCGCGAGCAGCCGCTGGGCGAGCCATTCGGCGCTGAGCGGCGCGAGCCCGCGCGCCACCTGCGGCCCGATCCCGGCCTCGGTGAGCGCGAGCCCGACGGAGGCGGCGGCGAGAATCCCGCCCAGCCGCCGCGCCACGTCGAGCCGCGTGGCGATCATGTGCCGCGCGCCCAGCAGGTGGAAGGCGCGGGCCAGCTCCTCGGCCTCCTCGGCGTCGAGGCCGGCGGGCAGGACCAGCACGGGCGTGGCCCCGGCCGCCTCGATCAGCCGGTGCAGCCGCGCGGCCTGGGCGGCGTCGAAGGGATCGCAGCCGAAGCCGTCGAGGAAGGCGGGCTGGCCGGGTTCGCGCCGCCGCAGCGACTTGGCCAGCACCTCGGGCTGGGCGGCGACGGCGAGGGTGAGGCGCAGCAGCCGCGTGAAGGCGGCGAGCTGCTCCACCGCCCCCGCGCGCGCCCCGTCGGCGGTGACGACCAGCGGCGGCTGGCCCGCCATGGTGGCGCGCGCGGCGAGCTTCGCGCAGGTCAGCGTCTTGCCCGCGCCGGGCGGGCCGACGAGCAGGATCGGCCGCTCGGTGGGCAGGGGGGCGAAGGCCAGCGCCTCGCCCAGCGCCTCGGGCAGCGGCGCGGCGGCGAGGCGCAGCGCGAGCGGGGCGGGCATGTTGTGGCGCGCCAGCGCGGGCGGCAGCTCGGCGGGCGCGAGCGGGGCGCCGGGGGGGATGAGCAGCGGCTCCTCCACCTCCAGCGCGGCGGTGACCTCGACGATCCCGCCCACCCGGCGCGTGCCGAGCACCACCGCCTCCTCGCCCAGCGCCGCGCGCACGGCGGCCAGGGCCTGGGCGGCGGTGCGGCCCTGGAAGACGCGCACGCGCATGGATCAGATGCTCGCCAGCGCGCGCACGCGCACGCGCGGGTGCAGCTCGCCCTGGGCCAGCACCATGGTGCTGGGGCGGAACCGCTCCACCACCGCGCGCAGATGCGGCCGCAGCGTGCCGGAGGTGAGCAGCACGGGCGATTCGCCTAGCGCCGCCTGGGCGTCCATCACGTCGCGCAGGCGCTGGAGGAAGCTTTGCAGCTTCGCGGGGTCCATGGCGAGCTGGCGCTCCTCCGGCGGGCCGGCAAGCGCCTCGGCGAAGGCCACCTCCCATTCCGGCGAGAGGGTGACGATGGGCACATAGCCCCCCGGCCCCCGCGCCGCCTCGGAGATCTGCCGCGCCAGCCGCAGCCGCACCACGCCCAGGATCTGCGGCAGGCTGCGCAGATTGCCCGCCATCGCCTCCTGCAGCCCCTCGAGGATGGTGGGCAGGTCGCGTATGGAGACGCGCTCCGCCAGCAGCGACTGCAGCAGGCGCTGCAGCAGCCCGATGCTGGCCTGGGCGGGGATCAGCTCCTGCACCAGCTTCTGCTGCTCGCGCGGGAGCTCCTCGAGCAGCTTCTGCGTCTCGGCGTAGGAGAGCAGCTCGGCCATGTTCTCGCGCACCACCTCGGTGAGGTGGGTGGCGAGCACGCCCGCGCAGTCCACCACCGTGCAGCCGCGCGCCAGCGCCTCCTCGCGGTGGCGCTCCTCGATCCAGAGGGCGGGCAGGCCGAAGGCGGGCTCCTCCGTGCGCTCGCCGGGCAGTTCGGGCAGCGGGCCCTCGGGGCTGATGGCGAGCAGCATGGGCGGGCGAAGCTGGCCGCGCGCCACCTCGATCTCCTTCAGCCGCAGCACATAGGTGTCGGGCGGCAGGTCGAGGTTGTCCTGGATGCGCACGGCGGGCAGCACGAAGCCCATCTCCTGCGCGATGGCGCGCCTGAGGCCGCGGATCTGCTCGGTCAGCCGCGGCGCCTCGCCGGAGGCGAGCACCAGCAGCCCGTAGCCGAGTTCGAGGCGCAGCATGTCCATCCTGAGCGCCTCCGCCACCGGCGGCTCGGCGGGCGAGCCGGGCTCGGGCTCGGGCTCGGGCGGGGGGGCGAGCGCCGCCTTGCGCTGCCACCAGGCCGCGGCCCCGGCGGCGCCGGCCAGCGCGAGGAAGGGCAGCAGCGGCATGCCCGGCATCACGCCCAGCATCAGCGCGCTGCCCGAGGCGACGGCGAGCGGCTTCCAGCCCCCCAGCTCCTTCGCCATGAGCTTGTCCGACTGCTCCTCCCGCACCGCCTTGGTGACGACGATGGCCGCCGCGACGGAGACGAGCAGCGCGGGGATCTGCCCCACCAGCCCGTCGCCCACGGTGAGGATGGAGTAGGTCTCCACCGCTTCCATGAAGGGCATGCCGTGGCGGCCGAGGCCGATGGCGAGCCCGCCCAGCAGGTTGATGAAGGTGGAGATCAGCCCCGCCACCGCATCGCCCTTCACGAACTTGCCCGCGCCGTCCATGGCGCCGTGGAAGCCGCTCTCCTCCTCCAGCTCGCGGCGGCGGCGCTTCGCCTCCTTCTCGTCGATGGTGCCGGCGGAGAGATCGGCGTCGATCGCCATCTGCTTGCCGGGCATGGCGTCGAGGTGGAAGCGGGCCGAGACCTCGGCGATGCGGCCCGCGCCCTTGGAGATCACGACGTGGTTCACCATCAGCAGGATGGCGAAGACGATCATGCCCACCAGGATGTCGCCACCCATCAGGTAGCGGCCGAAGGTGGCGATGATGTCGCCCGCCGCCTGCGGCCCCTCGTGCCCCTCGGCGAGGATGGCGCGGGTGGTGGCGACGTTCAGCCCCAGCCGGAACAGCGTGGTGATGAGCAGGAGCTGCGGGAAGGACTGGAAGTCGAGCGGGCGCGTCAGCAGCAGCGCCACCATCAGAACCAGCACCGAGACGGTGATGTTGAGCGCGAGCGCGGCATCGAGCAGCCCGCCGGGCAGCGGCACGATGAGGATGGCGAGAACGAGCGCCACCCCCGCGACCAGCGCCGCCTCCGAGGAGAGGCGGAGGGAGCGCAGCCAGTCCGGCAGGGCGATCCCCTTCACGCGGCCCTCCAGCCCTCGGGCAGCGCGCCCATGGGAAGCTGGCTGGGCGCGGGCGGCACGCTGATGCCCTGGCCGCGATACTCCGCGAGCTTGTTGCGCAGGGTGCGGATGGAGATGCCGAGGATCTCCGCCGCGCGGGTGCGGTTGCCGAGGCAGCGGCCGAGGGTTTCGAGGATCAGCTCGCGCTCCACCTCCTCCATGCGCCGGCCGACCAGCGCGGCGATGGGATCGGCGGGGGCGGCGCGCGGGGCGGCGGGTGCGGGCGCAGCGAGGGCGGCGGGCGCGGCCTCCGCGGGCGGGGGCGCGGCCTGCTCCACCGGCAGCAGCTCGATGGCCTCGGCGCCGATCTCGCGGCCCTCGGCCAGCAGCACCGCGCGGTGCAGCGTGTTCTCGAGCTCTCGCACATTGCCCGGCCAGGGATGGGCGGCGAGCCGCGCCTCGGCCGCGGGCGAAAGCGGGCGGGCGGGCAGCCCGTTCACCTCGGCGTAGCGCGCGGCGAAATGCCGCGCGAGCGGCAGCACGTCGCCCGGCCGCTCGCGCAGCGGCGGGATGCGCAGCTGCACCACGTTGAGCCGGAAGTAGAGATCCTCGCGGAAGCGGCCCGCCCGCACCTCGGCCGGCAGGTCGCGGTTGGTGGCGGCGAGGATGCGCACATCCACCTTCACCGGGCTGGCGCCGCCGAGGCGGTCCACCTCGCGCTCCTGGATGGCGCGCAGCAGCTTGGCCTGCAGGCGCAGGTCCATCTCGCCGATCTCGTCGAGCAGCAGCGTGCCGCCCTCGGCCTGCTCGAACTTGCCCTTGCGCGCGGCCACCGCGCCGGAGAAGGCGCCCTTCTCGTGGCCGAACAGCTCGCTCTCCAGCAGCGTCTCGGGCAGGGCGGCGCAGTTGAGCGCGACGAAGGGGCCGCGCGCGCGGCGCGAGGTGGCGTGGATGTGGCGGGCGAACACCTCCTTGCCGGTGCCGCTCTCGCCGGTGATGAGCACCGAGGCGTCGGCGCGCGCGAGCTGCTCGGCGCGCGCGATCAGCGCAGCACTCGCGGGGTCGGCGGCGATGGGCCGGTCGGGCGCGGCGGAGACGGCCTGCAGCATGGCCGCGATCAGCTCCGCGTCCGGC
>JBKBSR010000268.1:0-4648 GCA_046291055.1 Roseococcus sp. | reverse complement strand
CATGGCGCGGCCGGCGATGGCGCCGATCACCGGCACCTGGGCGTTGCGGATGGCGCGGTAGCTGTTGAACACGCCGTCGTATTCGGGCCGGCGCGCATAGGCCTCCGGGGCGGGCGGGCCGGGCACGTCGCGCACGCGGCCGGTGCAGAAATCCGCGCCCGCGCTGGTCAGCAGCACTGCGTCGGATGTCTCGTGCGCGCGCAGCAGCGCCTCGGCCAGCGCGGCGGCCATGCTGTCGGTGACGCCGCCATCCTCGCGCGCGAAGGTGACGCGCAGCAGCCGGCCGTCCTGCACGATGCGGAGGGCTTCGCTCATTCCTCGGTTCTCCTCGTTCTCAGGCGGGTTCGCGCGCGGGCTCGGCCGCGGCCTGCGCCGTGCGGGCGGCGCGCAGCGCGCGCCAGATCGCGGCGGGCGTCATGGGCAGCGCATCGAGGGCGGCGCCGAGCGGGGCGAGCGCGTCGTTCACCGCGCTCGCGATCGCCGCCGGCCCGCCGAGATAGCCGGCCTCGCCAGAGCCCTTCTGGCCGAACTCGGTCAGCGGCGAGGGCGTGCAGTGGTCCACGATGGTGATCGGCGGAACCTCCTGCGCGGAGGGCAGCAGGTAGTCCATGAAGGAGCCGGAGAGGAGCTGCCCGTCCGGCGAATAGGCGAACTTCTCCATCAGCGCCGCGCCCAGCCCGTGCGCCACGCCGCCGCAGGTCATGCCGTGCACCACGTCGGGGCTGATCATCACGCCGCAGTCGTGGCCCACCACGTAGCGGTGCAGCGCGACCTTGCCGGTCTCGGGGTCGAGGCTCGCCAGCACCACATGCGCCTCGAAGGAGTGGCAGGGATACATCTGGATGCGCCCGTCGGGGGTGGGCAGCCCGCCGCCCGTCGGCACCTCCCAGACGAAGCTTTCCTGCAGCCCCGGCTCCATGCCGGGGGGCAGGTTGTGGAACTCGCGGTGCGCGATCTCCACCAGCCGCGCCCAGGAGAGGGCGCGCCCGGGTGCGTCGCGCGGCACGGCCGCGCCGTCCTGCCACTCCAGCGCCTCCTCGGGCAGGCCGAGATTGTGGGCGGCGATGCGCAGCAGCTTGGCGCGGATGCGCTTGGCCGCGCCGGCGGCCGCGCCGCCCAGCATGATCGCCATGCGGCTGCCCACCGGGCTGTTCGAGGGCAGGGCGGAGAGGGAATCGGCGTGGATCACGCGGATGGAATCGGGGTCGCGCTGCAGCACCTCGCCCACCACGGTGGAGACCAGCGTCTCATGCGCCTGGCCGGAGGAGGAGGTGGCCATCACCGCCGTCACCGCCCCGTTCAGGTCCACCCGGACGAGGCAGGAATCCATCCAGGTCGTGGTGGTGTTCTTCGGGTTGAACAGCGGTTCGAAGGAGGAGTTGCCGCCCGAGGGCTCGAGGCAGGTGGAGATGCCGATGCCGGCGAGCTTTCCTTCGGCGCGCAGCGCCTCGCGCTGGCGCAGCAGCGCCTCATAGGGGGCGGCGGCGAGCGCCTTGTCGAGCACCCGCGCGTAGTCTCCGGAATCGTAGAGCGTCCCGGAAGGGATCAGATAGGGGAAGCGCTCGGGCGGGATCAGGTTGCGCCGGCGGATCTCGATGCGGTCGAGGCCGAGGAAGCGCGCGACGCGGTCGAGGCCGGTCTCGATGGCGTAGTTGGTGGGCGCCTGGCCGAAGCCGCGCACCGCCTCCTGCGGCGTCTTGTTCGTCAGCACCGAGATCGCCTCATAGGCGACGCTGCCGATCGTGTAGGGCCCGACGATGGCGCCCACGGGCTTGCCGAGCTGGAAGGGCGAGCGGCCGGCATAGGCGCCCACATCGTCCAGCGCGCGCATCTTCATGGCGCGGATCACGCCGGTCGCGTCGAAGCCGAGGGTGACGTCGAAGATCCGGTCCGGGCCCTGCATGTCGCCGCCGCGCATGTTCTCCAGCCGGTCCTCGAGGAAGCGCACCGGCCGGCCGAGCGTCCGCGCCAGATGCCCCACGAGGATGGCGTGCTTGAGGCCGCGCTTGACGCCGTAGGAGCCGCCCACGTCCACGTCGAAATGCACGCGCACCGCATTGCCCGGCAGGCGCAGGCAGCGCGCCAGAAGATCCGGGAACTTCGGCATCTGGATGGAGGCCCAGACGTCGAGCAGCCCGGTCGCGTCGTTCCACTGCGCGGTGCAGACGAAGGTCTCGATGGGCACGGTGGCCGAGCGGCTCCAGCGCACGCGGTAGGAGAGGCGATGCGCCGAGGCCGCCATGTCCTCCTCGACCGGGCCCCAGACGAACGCGCGCCGGAAGATCGCGTTGGAGCCATGTGCGGGATGCACCAGCGGCGCCTCCGGCGCGAGGGCGGCCTCGGGGTCCACCACATGCGGGGTGGGGTCGTAGTCCACCTCCACGAGCTCCGCCGCGTCCTCGGCGAGGGCGCGGCTCTCCGCCACCACCGCCGCCACCCATTCCCCCGCATAGCGCACCACGCCGCGCGCCAGCGGGAAGCGCCGCACCTCGGGCGCGTCCACACCGGGCAGCATCGGCTCGATCTCGGGCTGCAGCTTCTCGCCGGTCAGCACCGCATGCACGCCGGGCAGGGCGAGGGCGGCCGAGGCGTCGAGCCGCGCGATGCGCGCGCTGGCGTGCGGGCTGGCCACGATGGCGACATGCAGCAGGCCGGGCAGGGCGATGTCGGCGGCGAAGCGGCCCTGGCCGGTGACGAAGCGCCGGTGCTCCACCGCGCGGCGGCGGCGGCCGATGTAGCGGAAGCGCGGCGCCTCAGCCATGCGCGGCCTCCTGCCCGGAGGCGAGCTTCACCGCGTCCACGATCTGCTGGTAGCCGGTGCAGCGGCAGAGATTGCCGCCGATGGCCTCGCGGATCTCCGCCTCGCTCGGGCGGGGGTTGCGCGCCAGCAGGTCATGGCAGGCGATGAGCATGCCCGGCGTGCAGTAGCCGCATTGCAGCGCATGCGCCTCGCAGAAGGCGTCCTGCAGGCGCGAGAGCGCGCCGCGCGCGGGCGCGAGCCCCTCCACGGTGGTGACCGACAGCCCCTCCGCCTGCACGGCGAAGAGGCAGCAGGCGCGCACCGGCTCGCCCTCCAGCAGCACGGAGCAGGCGCCGCAGATGCCGTGCTCGCAGCCTGCATGGGTGCCGGTGAGGCCGAGATGCTCGCGCAGGAAGTCGAGCAGAGTGGTGCGCGGCTCGACCAGGGCGCGGCGCGGCGCGCCGTTCACGGTGATCTCGACGGGGACGGGCTCCGGCAGGGGCGGCATATGACGTTCCTCTCTCAGGCCGCGGCGCGCATCGGCGCGGCGCCGGCGCGCAGCAGGGCGCGGCGCAGCAGCACGGCGGCGAGGTGGCGGCGGTATTCGGCGTCGGCGTGGGTGTCGGAGCCGGGCTCGGCGCGCGCCGCCGCCGCCTCCGCCACCTCGCGCGCCAGGGCGTCGGTGATGCGCCGGCCGATCAGCCGCGCGGCGAGGTCGGGGAAGGCGAGCGGCGTGCCCGCCACGCCCCCGAGGCCCAGCGCGGCGCGGCGGCACAGCCCCTCGGCGTCGCACTGGATCTGGCAGGCGGCCGCGGCCATGGCGAAATCGCCGTGGCGGATGGCGACCTCCTCGAAGGCGCAGGCCACGCCGGGCCCCTCCCAGACCGGCCACTCGATGGCGGTGAGGCATTCCTCCTCTCCGGCCGCGGTCACCATGGGGGCCAGGAAGAACTCGGCGGCGGGCAGGCGGCGCTCGCCGCCCGCACGGCTGTGCAGCACCAGCGTGGCGTCCAGCACGGCGGCGGCGAGCGGCAGCTCGGCCGAGGGATCGGCATGCGCCAGGCTGCCGCCCACCGTGCCGCGGTTGCGCGTCTGCACATGGCCCACCCAGGCCAGCGCGGCGCGCAGCATCGGCACGGCGCGGTGCAGCGCCGCGTCCTGCTCCACCGCGCGCTGGCGCGTGGCCGCACCCGTCACGACGCGCTGCGGGCCGATGGCCACGCCCTTCAGCGCGGCGAGGCGGTTGATGTCCACGAGCAGGGCGGGGCGCGCGAGGCGCATGGCCATCATCGGCACGAGGCTCTGCCCGCCCGCGATCGGCTTGGCCTCGCCGCCATGAGCGGCGAGGAGATCGAGCGCGTGATCCAGGCTCTCGGCCCGGACATAGGCGAAGGGCGCGGCCTTCATGCCGGCCCGCGGCCCGGCGCGATGCAGGATACGGGCGGCATGACATGCCGCCTGTATCGCGCGCAGGGTTGGCGTGGCGGCTGCGCGCCAAGACAAAGCCATGCCAGCGGCCGCGCCGCAGCTTCAGGCGTGAGAAACAGCGGGCGCTGGTATGACATGGGCGCGCTCCTCCCCTTGATGACGATGCAAAGGCAGTAGGCGCGCAACGCCGCGCGGGCAAACGAGTATTGCTCACGCGGCGTGAGGAAAACTCACGCAGCCCTGGGGGCGCGGATCACTCCAGCCGGATGTTGAGATCGCGCACCACCGCGTTCCAGCGCTCGCGGTCTGCGGCGATGAAGGCGCGCATCTCCTCGGGCGAGCTGGTGACCGGCACGGCCGCCTGCACGCGGAACACCTCCAGCACCGAGGGCTGGGGCAGCGACTCACCCACCCCCGCGGAGAAGAGGTGCGCCGCCACCGCCGGCGCGTGCAGAGGGACGAGAAGGACAAAAAAAGTCG
>JBKBSR010000267.1:0-4682 GCA_046291055.1 Roseococcus sp. | reverse complement strand
AGTGGACGCGGCGCTTCGACGGCAAGTCCGCCCCGCGCAACTGACGCCGCGGCGCCCATGTTCGACCTCGCGGCGCGCGCCCCCCCCCGCCCCGTCCATCTCACGGTGCAGGAGGTGACGAAGCGCTTCGGGCGCTTCACGGCGCTCGACCGCGTCTCGCTCGAGGTGCGCGAGGGGGAGTTCGTCTCCTTCCTCGGCCCCTCCGGCTGCGGCAAGACCACGCTGCTGCGCGCCATCGCGGGGCTCGATCCGCCGAGCGAGGGGCGCATCGTCCAGGCGGGGCGCGACATCACGCTGCTGCCGCCGGGCGAGCGCGATTTCGGCATCGTGTTCCAGTCCTACGCGCTGTTCCCCAACCTGGATGTGCGGCGCAACATCGCCTACGGCCTGCGCGGCCCGGCATGGCCGCGCGAGAGGGTGGAGGCGCGCGTCGCCGAGCTCATCGCCATGGTCGGCCTGCAGGAGCACGCGCGCAAATACCCCGCCCAGCTCTCGGGCGGGCAGCAGCAGCGCGTGGCGCTGGCGCGCGCGCTGGCCAACCGCCCGGGCCTGCTGCTGCTGGACGAGCCGCTCTCCGCGCTGGACGCCATCGTGCGCTCGCGCCTGCGCACCGAAATCCGCGCGCTGCAGAAGTCGCTCGGCGTCACCACGATCATGGTGACGCATGACCAGGAGGAGGCGCTCTCCGTCTCCGACCGCATCGTGGTGATGAACCAGGGGCGCATCGAGCAGATCGGCACGCCGGAGGAGGTGTATCGCCGCCCCGCCACCGCCTTCGTGGCCGGCTTCGTCGGCCGCTCGGGCAGCTTCGCCGCCGAGGTGGAGGCGCCGCGCCGCCTGCGCGCCGGCCCCGTGCGGATCGAGGCGGAGGGCGCGGCCTCGCTGAGCCCCGGCCAGGCGGCGCGCGCCTTCGTCCGGCCCGAGGATGTGCGCCTCGGCCCCGAGGCGGAGGGCCACCCCGGGGCCTTCGAGGCGCTGGTGACGGGGGTGGAGTTCCTCGGCCCCGTCTGCCGCGTGCATCTGCAGGCCGAGGGCGTCCGGCTGGAGGCCGATGTGCCCTCCGAGCAGATCCCGCGCCTCGATCTCGGGCGGGTGGCGAAGCTGCGCGTCGCCATCCCGGCCGACCGGGTGATGACCTATCCCGATGGCTGAGGCGGCCCTCGGCCGGGCCCTGCGCCCCGCCCTCTCCGCCGACCAGCGGCTGGTCGGCCTCGCGCTCGGCGCGGCGGGGCTGCTGATGCTGGTCGCGCTGGTGCTGCCGCTCGGCTGGCTGCTGGTGCGCGCCTTCCAGGACGCGCAGGGCGGCTTCGCGGGCCTCGCCAACTTCGCCGCCTATGTGGCGACGCCGAGCCTTGCCGTCTCGGCCTGGAACAGCCTCTGGACGGCGGCGGTCACCACGCTGCTCGTCGTGCCGGCGGCCTTCGCCTACGCCTATGCGCTCACGCGCTCCTGCATGCCGCTGAAGCCGGCGTTCCGGGCGGTGATGCTGCTGCCCGTGCTGGCGCCCTCGCTGCTGCCGGCGCTGGCGCTCGTCTATCTCTTCGGCAACCAGGGGATGCTGCGCGGGCTGCTGATGGGCGAGAGCGTCTATGGCCCCATCGGCATCGTGATGGCGCAGGTGTTCTACTGCTTCCCGCATGCGGCGCTGATCCTCTCCGTCGCGCTCTCCGGCGCGGATGGCCGGCTCTACGAGGCGGCGGCCGCGCTCAAGGCCGGGCGCGGGCGTATCTTCGCCACCGTCACCCTTCCGGGCGCGCTGGGCGGCGTCGTCTCGGCCTGCGTCGTCGTCTTCACCCTGGTGGTGACGGATTTCGGCATCCCCAAGGTGATCGGCGGGCAGTTCCCGGTCCTCGCCACCGAGATCTACAAGCAGGTGATCGGCCAGCAGAACTTCAACATGGGCGCGGTGGTGGGCCTCGTCCTGCTGCTGCCGGCGCTGGGCGCCTTCCTCCTCGATCTCTGGGCGCAGCGGCGGCAGGGCAGCGTCTTCTCCGGCCGCGCCGTGCCGCTGGAGCCCAGGCCGCGCGCCGCGCGGGACTGGCCGCTGCTGGCCTTCTGCCTCGTCGTGGCCGGGCTGCTGCTGGGCGTTGTGGGGCTCGCTGTCTGGGGCAGCTTCATCCGCTTCTGGCCGTGGAACCTCGAGCTCACCCTCGCCAACTACGATTTCGCGCGCTTCGATTCCGCGGGCTGGGGCAGCCTCTGGACCTCCATCCGCATGGCCTTCTGGACGGCGCTGCTCGGCACGGTGCTGGTGTTCCTGCTGGCCTACATGATCGAGCGCGGCCGCGCGGGCGGGCCGCTGCCGCGGCTGCTCTCGCTCTCGGCGACCCTGCCGCTCGCGGTGCCGGGGCTGGTGCTCGGCCTCGCCTACATCCTGTTCTTCAACGATCCCTCGAACCCGCTGGGCTTCCTCTACGGCACCCTCGCCATCCTGGTGCTCAACTCCATCGTCCACTTCTACACCGTCTGCCACCTGACGGCGGTGACGGCGATCCGCCAGCTCGACCCCGAGTTCGAGAGCGTGGGCGCGAGCCTCAAGGTGCCCGTCTGGGTCACCTTCTGGCGGGTGACGCTGCCCATCTGCCTGCCCGCCACGCTCGACATCTTCGTCTATCTCTTCGTCAACGCGATGACGACGGTGAGCGCGGTGGTCTTCCTCTACGGCCCCGACACCAAGCCCGCCTCGGTCGCCGTGATCCACATGGACGAGGCGGGGCAGGCGAGCGCGGCCGCCGCCATGGCGGTGGCGATCCTCGCCGTCAATGTCGCGCTGAAGCTGCTGCACCTCGCCGGGGCGGGGCGCATCGAGCGCGCCACCCAGGCCTGGCGCCGGCGCTAGCTACGCCATCGCCCCGCGCGCAGCCACGGGCCAGAGACATTCCACCCGCCCCTTGCGCACGCCCACATACCAGTCGTAGCGGTCCACCGTCGGGTCGCAATGGCCGGGAACGAGGCGCAGCGTCTCGCCCAGCCGCGGGCGGTCGGCGGGATCCTCCACCACCAGCTTGCCGTGCTCGTCGGAGGCGGAGACGTAGCGCACCCGCTCGCGCCCATGCACGAGCGGATAGCCGCTGTCGGTCGGCACCGCCTTGTGGCCCGCATCCAGCACGGCGATGTGCGGGCTGGCCGCGCTCATCACCGTGGCCAGCACGAACAGCGCCTGGCGGAAGGGCGGCGGTTCCTGGTTGCGCGCGTAGTCCGCGTCCATGAAGGCGTAGGAGCCGGCCTGGATTTCCGTATAGACGCCGCTCGCCGCCTCATGCGCGAAGCTGCCGGTGCCCGCCCCGCCCACCACCGGGCAATCGAGCCCGCGCTGGCGGAGCTGCTCCACCGTGCGGCGCGCCTGCTCGACGGCGGCGGCGATGGCGGCGGCGCGGCGCTCCGGCTCGCGGATGTGCTGGGCGCTGCCGTGATAGGCCTGCAGCCCGCCGAAGGAGAGATGGCGCGAGGCGGCGATGCGCTCGGCCAGCGCCACGGCGGGCGGGCCGGGCGGCAGGCCGCAGCGCGCCGCGCCCACGTCTATCTCCACCAGGACGGGGATCCGCACGCCCGCCGCCTCGGCCGCCGCCTCGATGGCCGCCACCTGCGCGGGATCGTCCGCGCAGACCGAGACGCGCGCGATGCGCGCGAGGGCGGCGAGCCGCGCGAGCTTGCGCGCGCCCACCACCTCGTTCGTCACCATCACGTCGGGCACCCCGCCCCAGGCGAGGATCTCCGCCTCCGCCACCTTCTGCACGCATTGCCCGATCGCGCCATGCGCCATCTGCCGCAGCGCGATGACGGGCGATTTGTGCGTCTTGGCGTGCGCGCGCAGCTTCGCCCCGGTCGGCGCCAGCAGCGCCGCCATGGCGGCGAGGTTGTGCTCGAAGGCGTCGAGGTCGAGCAGCAGGGCGGGCGTGTCCACCTCCTCCTCGCGCATCCCGGGCTCGGCGGGGGGTGGTTGCAGCATGGGCGTCCTCCTCGATCCGCGGCATGATGCGGGCATGGCGCGAAGCGATCCAGAGGTGGAGGTCGCGATCCTCGGCGCGGGGGTGGCGGGCATCGCGGCGGCGCGCGCGCTGGCCGCCGCGGGGCGAAGCTGCCTGGTGCTGGAGGCGAAGGACCGCGCGGGCGGCCGCGCGCATGCCTGCACCACGCTGGGCGCGGTGTTCGACCATGGCGCCACCTGGCTGCACCAGGCGCGCGAGAACCCGCTGGCGGCGCATCTCGGCGCGCATGTGGACCATGACCGGGTGCGCGAGCGGCACCTGCACCTCGGCCACCGCTTCGCCACGGCCGAGGAGCTGGCCGACTACTGGCGCGCGCACCGCGCCTTCGAGGCGGCGCTCGCCGCCGCCCCGCTCTCGCCCGACCGCGCGGCGAGCGCGGCCGCCCCGCGTGGCGGGCGCTGGGATGCGACCATCGCGCATTGGCTCGGCAGCCAGATCAACGGCGCGGCGCTCTGCCGCATCTCGCTCGAGGACTACGTCCGCACCGCGCTGGACGGCCCCAACCTGCTGCCGCACGAGGGGGTGGGCGGGCTGGTGGCGCGGCTGGCGCGGGGGCTGCCCATCCGCCTCGGCCACCCCGTCACGCGGCTCGACTGGGGCGGGCCGGGCGTGGTGCTGGAGGGGCCCTGGGGCGCGCTGCGCGCGCGGCGCGCCATCGTCACCGTCTCGCCCGGCGTGCTGGCCGCGGGCGGG
>JBKBSR010000266.1:0-4709 GCA_046291055.1 Roseococcus sp. | reverse complement strand
GCCTCGTCGGGGGCCTCGATCCAGGCCTGGATGGCGGCTTCCACCCCTTCGTCGCGCGGCCAGCCGAACCAGGCGCCCTCGCCATGCATGCGGATGATGGGCGAGAGCGCGGGGTTGGCGATGCCGGGCGAGGGGAAGTTGGTGTTGTGCAGGTGCCAGCCGCCCTGCGCCGGCGCGCCGCGGTTGGAGCGGCGGGCGACGATGCTCGCCCAGTCGCCCTCCACGGCCTGGATGTTGAGGCCGAGGCGGCGCATCAGGTCCACCGTCACGCGGCCCTGCTGGGTGACGGCGGGGAAGTCGCTCGGGTTGATGTGGATGATCGGCTCGCCGTTGTAGCCGGCCTCGCGCAGGGCGGCGCGGGCGCGCTCCATGGCGGCGGGGCCGCGCGGGGCGGGCGGGAACTCCAGCGTGCCGGGCAGCGAGCAGGGGAACATGGCGTGACATTCCTGCCAGTCGCCCGGCAGGGCCACGGCGCTCATGTAGTCGGACTGCACCAGCAGGTCGCGGATGGCGCGGCGCACCCGCACGTCGTCGAAGGGCGGGTGCAGGTGGTTGAAGCGCAGGAAGCCGAGGAAGCCCGTCGGGTCGTAGATCTGGGTGCGCGTGCCGCGGTCGCGGTCGAGGGTCGGGATCAGGTCCGGCAGCGGGTATTCGATCCAGTCGATCTCGCCGGTGCGCAGCGCCGCCACGGCCGTGCCGCCATCCGGAATCCAG
Source organism: Roseococcus sp. (assembly GCA_046291055.1). GTDB lineage: Bacteria > Pseudomonadota > Alphaproteobacteria > Acetobacterales > Acetobacteraceae > Roseococcus. Next base: position 3,995 of record JBKBSR010000266.1, on the reverse strand, counting down.
ACGATCTCCAGCCGGTCGAAATGCACGCGCTTGCCGCCGGAGGTCACCTCGGCCGGTTCCTCGCGCGGGAGGTAGCGTTCGTTGCGCGCATAGGCGGCGAAGGCGCCGGCGCGGAACTCGGCCGGCAGGAAGCGCCAGGGGCCGGAGCCGATGACCTCGGGGATCGCGCGGTCCGGCGGCGTCTCGGCGAGGCGCTCGGGCATGATGAAGCAGGGGCTGGCGGCCACCTTCCCGAGCGCGTCGGGCAGGGCGGGGAAGGGCCGGCGCAGGCGGAAGAGGAGGCGGCGGTCGTCGAGGGCGGAGAGCTCGGCCGTGGCGCGCATCAGCACCTGGCCGAAGGCGTCGCGCACCGCCCAGCGGCGGATGGAGGCCGCGGCGTCGCGCGCGCGCACCGGCTCGCCATCATGGAAGAACAGGCCCTCGCGCAGAGCGATGGTCCAGCTCAGGCCATCGGCGCTCACCTCGTGGCCCGCCGCCATCTGCGGGCGCGGGCGCAGCGCGCGGTCCACGCCGTAGAGCGTGTCGAAGACGCAGAAGCCGTGGGTGGAGACGATGGTGGTGGGGTTGAACACCGGGTCGAGCGCGGCGAGGCCCGCCTGCGGCATGAAGCGCAGCACCCGCGCGCGCGCGGGCTGGGCGAAGGCCGGCGCGGCGAGCGCGGCGGCCGAGGCGATGAGCATGTTCCGGCGATGCATCCCTTCCCTCCATGCGGCGCGGCGGGAAGGAAGGGTTGGCGCGCGCCCATCGCGCGCCCGTTCACCGCTCCCTTCGCCGGTCCGAACCGGATCAGGTTCCAAGGTTCGCGGGCTGCGGCCCGCCTCTCAGCCCCCGCGCCAGGGGCTCACCCAGGTGAGGCGCCTCTCATGCGCCGGACCGGGCGGATTGGCAAGCCGGCGCGCGGCGCGCCAGGATGCCGGCGAGGGAGGAGACAAGATGGACGCGCTGACAGAGCCCCCGGTGATCCGCCTGCATGCGGAGGATGGCGTGGCGATCGCCCGCCGCGCCCTGCCCGAGGGCACGCCCGTCGCGCCCGAGATCCACGCCCGCGCGCGCATCCCCGCCGGCCACAAGGTGGCGACGCGCGGCCATGCGCCGGGCGAGGCGGTGCGGCGCTACGGCCAGATCATCGGCTTCGCCACGCAGCCGATCGCGCCGGGCGACTGGGTGCACACCCACAATCTCGCGATGGGCGATTTCGCGCGCGACTACGCCTGGGGCGCGGATGCGCGGCCGACCGAGCCCATGCCCGTGCCGGCGAATTTCCTCGGCATCCGCCGCCCGGACGGGCGGGTGGCGACGCGCAACCACATCGGCATCATCACCAGCGTGAACTGCGCGGCGCATGTGGCGGAGCTCATCGCCCGCGCCTTCGCCCGCAACCCCTTCGCCGAGGGGCCCGATCCGCTCGCCGACCACCCGCAGGTGGACGGCGTGGTGGCGCTGACGCACAAGACCGGCTGCGGCATGACCGAGGGCGAGCCGCTGCGCCTGCTGCGCCGCGTGCTGGCCGGCTTCGCGCGGCATCCGAACTTCTCGCACGTCATCGCCATCGGGCTGGGCTGCGAGGTGAACCAGCTCGGCGGGCTGCTGGAGGAGCAGCGCCTGGCCGGCCGGCTGCGCACCCTCACCATCCAGGAGACGGGCGGCACGCGAAAGACGGTGGAGGCCGGCATCGCCTTCGTTAAGGAGGTGCTGGCCGAGGCCAACGCCGTCCGGCGCGAGCCGACGCCGGCCAGCGAGCTCTGCGTCGCGCTGCAATGCGGGGGTAGCGACGGATACTCCGGCATCACCGCCAACCCCGCGCTGGGCGCGGCGAGCGACCTCGTCGTGCGCCATGGCGGCACGGTGATCCTGAGCGAGTCGCCCGAGACCTACGGCGCGGAACATCTGCTGACGCGCCGCGCCGTCTCGCGCGAGGTGGGCGAGAAGCTGGTCGCGGTGATGCGCTGGTGGGAGGAGTACACGGCGCGCGAGGGGGCGGAGATGAACGCCAACCCCTCGCCCGGCAACAAGGCGGGGGGGCTGACCACCATCCTGGAGAAATCCCTCGGCGCCATGGCGAAGGCGGGGACGACCAACCTCGTCGAGGTCTATCGCTACGCCGAGCCGGTGACGGCGAAGGGCTTCGTCTTCATGGACACGCCGGGCTACGACCCGGTGGGCGCCACAGGCCAGGTGGCCGGCGGCGCGAACCTGATGTGCTTCACCACCGGCCGCGGCAGCGTCTTCGGCTGCAAGCCCGCGCCCTCGCTCAAGCTCGCGACCAACACGCCGATGTACGCGCGCATGGAGGAGGACATGGACATCAACTGCGGAACGATCCTCGACGGGACGGAGAGCGTGGCCGAGTGCGGCGAGCGCATCTTCCGGCACATGCTGCGCACGGCGAGCGGCGAGCGGACGAAGAGCGAGGCGCTGGGCTTCGGGGATGCGGAGTTCGCGCCCTGGGTGCTGGGGGCGACGATGTGAGAGGCCACGCCATGCCCACCATCCTCGAACCCGAATCCCTCTACCCGGACACGCAACTCGAACAGCGCATCCTCGGCCCGGGCGTCCGCATCCTGCAGGGGAACGCCAAGACATCCCTGACCGAACTCCCCGAGGCGCTCTGCGCCGAGGTTGAGGGGCTGATGACCCTGCGCCTGCCCGTGCCGGAGGAGGCGCTGGCCCGCTTCCCCAGGCTGCGCGTCGTGGTCCGCATGGGCGTGGGCTATGACAAGGTGGACCGTGCGGCCTGCGCGCGCCGCGGCATCACCGTCTGCAACGTGCCCGACTACGGCACCCAGGAGGTGGCGGACACCGCCGTCACCCTCGCCGCGGCGCTTCGCCGCGGAATCCCGCTCTATCACGACGCGATGCGCGGCCCCGCGCCCTGCGCCTGGGGCGTGCTGCCGAACCGCATCGTCCGCCGCTTCGAGGTGCAGTGCTTCGGCATCCTCGGCCTCGGGCGCATCGGCACGGCGGCGGCGCTGCGCGCCAAGGCGCTCGGCTTCCGCGTGGCCTTCTTCGACCCCTTCCTGCCCAATGGCGTGGACCGCGCCCTCGGCATCGAGCGCAAGGAGAGCCTGGAGGCGCTGCTCGAGGCCTCCGACGTGCTCTCCCTCCACACGCCGCTGACGCGCCGCACGCGCGGGATGATCGGGGCGGCGGAGCTGGCGCGGCTGCCCGAGGGCGCGGTGGTGATCAACACCGCGCGCGGCCCGATCCTGGACCTCGACGCGCTGGAGGCCGGGCTGCGGTCGGGCCGCATCGCCGGCGCGGGGCTCGATGTGCTGCCGGTGGAACCGCCCCTGCCGGAGCCGCCCCTGCTGCGCGCCTATCGCGCCGGCGAGGAATGGCTGCGCGGCCGCCTGGTCATCCTGCCGCACATCGCCTTCCACAGCCCCGAGGCCTGGGAGGACATCCGCCGCAAGAGCGCCGAGACGATGCGTGACGTGCTGCTGCGCGGGCTTTCCACCAACGTGATTCCGCCGGAGGCGGAGTGACGGGCTTCGTGCTGCTCGCCGCCGCCATGGCGGGGCTTGCGGCGGCGCTGGCCGCGCTGGCCGAGGCGCTGGCGGGCGGCTGGCGCGACCCCCGCGGCCTGTGGCGCGATGCCGGGCACCCGCCGGCCCTGCGCGGCGCGCTGCGGCGGCTGCGCTGGGGGCTCGGCGCGGCGTTCGTCTTCGGCGTGGCGGGCGCGCTCAGCCCGTGAGCGCGGCGGCGAGCGCGGGGGAAAGCCCGATGCTGGGCGCGACGGGCCCGGGCGCGCGCGCGCCCTGCGCCGCCTCGGCCGCCGCCACGGCGCAGCGCAGCCCGCACAGCACCGGCACGGGCAGCAGCGGGGCGAGCCGCGCATCCAGCCCCACCAGCCCCGCCCCGCCCAGCAGCACCGCCCCCGCCCCGCGCGCGATCTCGGCCCGGGGGGGGGGGGGGGGGAGGGGGGGGGGGGGGGGGGGGGGGGGGGGGGGGGGGGGGGAGGGGGGGGGGGGGGGGGGGGGGGGGGGGGGGGGGGG
>JBKBSR010000265.1:0-4715 GCA_046291055.1 Roseococcus sp. | reverse complement strand
GAGCATTTCGCCGACGCCATCCACGGCCGCATCTACGCCGCCATTCGCCGCCGCATCGAGGCCGGGCACTTGGCCGACGCCATCACCCTGCGCCACGAGTTCGAGCACAGCGGCGAGCTGGCGGAGGTGGGCGGGCCCGCCTACCTCGCGCAGCTCCTCTCGGCCATGGTGGGCATCGTCAACGCCGGCGAATACGGGCGGCTGATCCATGACTGCTGGCTGCGCCGCCAGCTCATCGAGCTGGGCGAGACGGTGGTGAACAACGCCTTCGGCGCGGACCCCGAGCGCGACGGCCGCCAGCAGATCGAGGCGGCCGAGCAGGCCCTGTTCGAGCTGGCCAGCGAGAAAGCGGGCGAGGGCGGGCCCATCGGCTTCGACCGCGCGCTGGCGCAGGCCATCGAGGTGGCGAACGCGGCGCTCAAGCGCGGCGGCGGCGTCTCGGGCCTCTCCACCGGCCTGCGCGACCTTGACGCCAAGATGGGCGGGCTGCACAAGTCGGACCTGCTGATCCTCGCCGGCCGGCCGGGCATGGGCAAGACGGCGCTGGCCACGAAGATCGCCTTCGGCGCGGCCAAGGCATTGCTGGCCGAGGCCGAAGCCAAGGGCGGCAAGGCGCCCGTCGTCGCCATCTTCTCGCTGGAAATGAGCGCGGACCAGCTCGCCAACCGCCTGCTCTCGGAGGCGAGCCGCATCTCGGGCGACCGCATCCGCCGCGGCGAGATCAGCCAGCGCGAGTTCGACAACTTCGTGGCCGTGAGCCGGGAGCTCGCGCAGCTTCCCATCGTCATCGACGACACGCCGGCCATCACCCTCTCGGCGCTGCGCACGCGCTGCCGGCGGCTCAAGCGCACGCGCGGCCTCGCGATGGTGGTGGTGGACTACCTCCAGCTCATGCGGCCCTCGGTCGGCACGCGGCCCGAATCCCGGGTGCTGGAAATCTCGATGATCACCCAGGGGCTGAAGGCCATCGCGAAGGAGCTCTCCATCCCCGTGCTCGCCCTCTCGCAGCTCTCGCGCGCGGTGGAGCAGCGCGAGGACAAGCGCCCCCAGCTCGCGGACCTGCGCGAGTCCGGCTCCATCGAGCAGGACGCCGACGTGGTGATGTTCATCTACCGCGACGACTACTACCTCAAGCAGCGCGAACCCAAGCTCGCCGCCTTCGCCGACGACGCGAAGTTCGAGGCGGCGATGCAGCGCTGGCAGCAGGACATGGAGCGCGCGCACAACCGCGCCGACCTGATCATCGCCAAGCAGCGCCACGGCCCCACCGGCGCCATCCCGCTCTTCTTCGAGGCCGAGTTCACCCGCTTCGGCGACCTCGACACGGTGCACGCGGCCCCCTACGGCGATTGAGGCCGGCCTCGACAGGGCGTGGCCGCGCCGGTAAGCCCGCGGCGATGGAGCAGGGGCTTCTGACCGTGGACTGCGCCGCCATCGTGCGGAACTGGCGCCGCCTCTGCGCGCTGCACGCGCCGGGCGCGGTGGCGGCCGTGGTGAAGGCCGACGCCTACGGGCTCGGCGCCGCCCCGGTGGCGCGGGCGCTGCACGCGGCCGGCTGCGCGCATTTCTTCGTGGCCCATCCCGCCGAGGGCGAGGCGCTGCGCGACGCGCTGGGCGAGGGGCCGATGATCGCGGTGCTGAACGGCTTCGCCCCCGGCGCGCATCCGCGCCTCACCCCCGTGCTGAACAGCCTTCCGGATGTGCGCGCCCATGCGGCGCGGGGCGGCGAGGCGATCCTGCATCTCGACACGGGCATGGCGCGGCTCGGCCTGGATGCGGCGGAGCTGGAGGCGCTGGCGGCCGACCCCGCGCCGCTCGCGCGGCTCAGGCTGCGCTTCGTCATGACGCACCTCGCCTGCGCCGACGCGCCCGATCACCCGCTGAACGCCGAACAGCGCGCGCGCTTCGAGGCCGCCTGCGCGCGGCTGCCCGCGGCGCCGCGCAGCCTCGCCAACTCCTCGGGCGTCTTCCTCGGCGCGGGTTTCCGCAGCGACCTCGCGCGGCCCGGCTGCGCGCTCTACGGCGTCAACCCCACGCCCGGTCGGCCCAACCCGATGGAGCGCGTCGTCACGCTGGAGGTTCCCGTGCTGCAGATCCGCGAGATCGCGGCCGGCGAGACGGTGGGCTACGGCGCGGCCTGGCGCGCCGCGCGCCGCAGCCGCGTCGCCACCTGCGCGGCGGGCTACGCCGACGGCTGGCTGCGCGCCCTCTCGGGCAAGGGCTTCGGCGTGGCGCATGGCCGGCGCGCGCCGCTGATCGGGCGCGTCTCCATGGACCTCACCACCTTCGACGTGACCGACATCCCCGAACTGCGGCCCGGCGAGACTCTCACCCTGCTGGGTGCGGAGCAGGACGCGGACGCCGCGGCCGCCCTGGCCGGGACCATCGGCTACGAGATCCTCACCGCGCTCGGCGCGCGCTACGCGCGGCGCCACCTGCCCGCATGACCCGCACGCTGGACCTTCTCGCGCTGATCGGGCGCGCCGCCTTCGCGGCGCTCGCCGCCGCCGGCCAGGTGGCGATCTTCGCGCTGGTCGGGCTGTCGCACCTGCTGCGGCCGCCCTTCCATGCGCGGCAGTTCGCGCGGCACTTCGTCGAGATCGCCTATTTCTCGCTGCCCGTGGTGGCGCTGACCGCGCTGTTCACCGGCATGGTGCTGGCGCTGCAGAGCCACACCGGCTTCTCGCGCTTCGGGGCGGAGACGGCGCTGCCCAGCCTCGTCGTCCTCTCCATCACGCGCGAGCTGGGGCCGGTGCTGGCGGGGCTGATGGTGGCGGGGCGCATCGGCGCCTCCATGGCGGCCGAGATCGGCACCATGCGCGTGACCGACCAGATCGACGCGCTGACCACCCTCTCCACCGACCCGATGCGCTACCTCGTCGCGCCGCGCCTGCTGGCCGGCACGCTGGCGCTGCCGCCGCTGGTGCTGGTGGCGGACATACTGGGCGTGTTCGGCGGCTTCCTGATCGCGACGCTGCAGCTCGGCTTCGTGCCGCACAGCTATCTCGACGCGACCTGGGACGTGCTGGAGGCGATGGACGTGATCAGCGGCCTGGTGAAGGCGGCCGTGTTCGGCTTCCTCATCGCGCTGATGGGCTGCTGGTGCGGCTACACCTCGCGCGGCGGGGCGCAGGGCGTGGGCCAGGCCACGACGCGCGCGGTGGTGGCGGCCTCCATCCTCATCCTCGCCTTCGACTACGTGCTCACCGCGGCCTTCTTCAAGCAGTGAGCGAGACCCCGAAAATCCGCCTGCGCGGGCTGCGCAAGGCCTTCGGCGAGAAGCAGGTGCTGGACGGCGTGGACCTCGAGGTGCGCGCGCGGCACTCCATGGTGCTGCTGGGCGGCTCGGGCTCGGGGAAATCCGTCACCGTGAAGTGCATCCTCGGCCTCATCCCGCCCGACGAGGGCATGATCGAGATCGACGGGCAGGACGTGGCGAAGCTCTCCCGCCGCGAGCGCGCCGCCGTGCTCGACCGCATCGGCATGCTGTTCCAGAACGGCGCGCTGTTCGACAGCCTGCCGGTCTGGGAGAATGTGTGCTTCAAGCTGCTGGCGCAGCGGCGCATCACCCGCCGCGCGGCGCGCGACCGCGCGGCCGAGGTGCTGGCGCAGGTGGGCCTCGCCGCCAGCGTGGGCGATCTCTCGCCGGCCGAGCTCTCGGGCGGCATGCAGAAGCGCGTCGCGCTGGCGCGCGCCATCGCCGCCCAGCCCGACATCATCTTCTTCGACGAGCCCACCACGGGGCTCGATCCCATCATGGGCGCGGTGATCGACGGGCTGATCGTCGACTGCGTGGAGCGGCTCGGCGCCACCGCCTTCTCCATCACCCACGACATGGCGAGCGCGAGGCGCATCGGCGACGACGCGGCGATGATCCACAAGGGCCGCATCGTCTGGACCGGCAGCGCCGAGGCGCTGGGCCACACCGGCCACCCGATGGTGGACCAGTTCGCCAATGGCAGCCGCGAGGGGCCGATCCAGATGGAGCTGCGGCGCTAGGGCCTGGCCACCGGGCGCCGCTAGAGCCCGATCAGGCTGCGCCAGTTCAGCAGGCGCTTGAGCTCCGCCCGCGGCAGCAGCAGCGTCAGCGTGCGGCCGTCGCGGTCGGCCAGGGCGACGATGAGGCGGGCGGGGTCATCGGTGCTGACGCTCACGGCGTCGAAGTCGAAGACCTGCCTGCCCTCCCCGCTCTCCAGCACGGCCTGCGCCCGCAGCGCGCCGCCCGCGGCAGCCTCGGAGGAATCGGACCCGGCCAATGCCCATGCTCCCCAGCCAGCGCGCGCAGGATAGCGCCGCGCCCATGCCCGCGCTACATCACGGGGCGTCCTGTGCAGGGAGATCGGCGCCGTGGTTCCGCTGCTGCTGTTCGGGGCAGGTGTCGCGGTCGGCCTCGGGGTCGCGGCGATGGCGCCGGGCCTGATGCCGCAGGTGGCGCGCGCCGCGCGCCCCGCCGCGAAGGAGGCGCTGAAGAGCGCCCTGCTCGGCTACGCCCATCTGCGCGTCGCCGCCGCCGAGGCGGCGGAAGCCGCGAGCGACCTGATGGCCGAGGTGCAGCACGAGCTCGACAGCGCGGCCAAGCCCGCGCCCGCGCCGGAGCCCGCCGCACCAGGGCCCGATGCGGCGGCAGAGGCCGCTGCGCGGGCGCAGGGGGGAAGAGTCACCCCCCCAAACTCAGCACCCCCCCCCCCACCCCCCGACCACACAGAACGAGAAGC
>JBKBSR010000264.1:0-4719 GCA_046291055.1 Roseococcus sp. | reverse complement strand
GCCGCCCAGGTGCCGCACGCGGCGCTGCGCGTGCACGTGATGGGCCGGCGCGGCTTCGAGCGCGAACCCGCGACCGAGGCGGACCGGGCGGAGATGGCGCGCCTCGCCGCCGAGGGCATCGCCGCCGGGGCGCTCGGCTTCTCCACCTCCCGCGCCATCGCGCACAGGACCCTGGCCGGCGAGCCCACGCCCACCCTCGGCGCCGCCGAGATCGAGCTCGCCGAGATCGCGCGCGCGCTCGGCGGCGGCTGGTTCCAGGTGATCTCTGACTTCGACGAGCCGGCCGAGGAGGAGTGGGAAAGGCTGCGCCGCGTCGTCGCCCTCTCCGGACGGCCGATGACCTTCTCGCTGCTGCAGCGGGAGAGCCGGCCCGAGTTCTGGCGCTGGCTGATGGAGCGCGTCAGCGCGGCCAATGCCGAGGGCCTCTCCATCAAGGGCCAGGTGATGGGCCGGCCCGTCGGGCTCATGTTCGGCTGGGAACTCTCGCAGCATCCCTTCGTCACGCGCGCGGGCTTCCGCGAGGTCGCGCATCTGCCCATGCCCGAGCGCGTGGCGGCGCTCAGCGATCCCGCGCGCCGCGCCCGCATCCTCGCCGAGCAGACGGAGGATCCCGCGCTGCGCGCGCGCCTGAACAACTACGCGCGCATCTACCGGCTCACCATGGACTACGAGCCGCCGCCCGAGGCCTCGGTGCTCGCGCAGGCGCGCGCCCAGGGTCGGGATCCGGAGGATCTCTGCTACGACTGGATGCTCGAGGAGGAGGGTCGCGCCATCCTCAACCGCCCCATCCTCAACTACGCGCACGGCAATCTCGACGACATCCGCGAGATGCTGACCCATCCGCACACGCTGATCGGCCTCGGGGACGGGGGCGCGCATGTCGGCTACATCTGCGACGCCTCGGCGCCGACGCACATGCTCACCCACTGGGCGCGCGACCGCGCGCGCGGCGGGCGGCTGCCGCTCGAGTTCGTCGTGAAGCGCCTCTCGGGCGACAACGCCCGCGCGCTCGGCCTCGACGACCGCGGGCGCGTCGCACCGGGTCTCAAGGCCGATCTCAACGTCATCGACTTCGACCGCCTCGCGCTGAAGCGCCCGGAGATGCGCTACGACCTGCCCGCGGGCGGCAAGCGCCTCGTGCAGGGCGCCGAGGGCTATGTCGCGACCATCGTCAGCGGCGAGGTGGTGCAGCGGCACGGCGAGGCGACGGGCGCACTGCCCGGCCGCCTCGTGAGGGGCGCCCGAGGGGGCGGACAGGCATGAGCCACGATCTCGTCATCCGCAACGGCTGGGTGCTCGACGGCACCGGGGCACCCGGCTTCGCCGCCGACATCGCGGTGGAGGGCGAGCGGATCGTCCGTGTCGGCGACGTGCCCTCGCGCGGGCGCGAGGAGATCGACGCCAAGGGTCTCCTCGTCACGCCCGGCTTCGTGGACATCCACACGCACTACGACGGCCAGGCGGTGTGGGACTCCCACCTCGCGCCCTCCGCCTGGCATGGCGTGACCACGGCGCTGATGGGCAACTGCGGCGTGGGCTTCGCGCCCTGCCGGGCGGCGGACCGCGACACGCTCATCGAGCTCATGGAGGGCGTGGAGGACATCCCGGGCCCCGTGCTGCACGAGGGGCTGAACTGGTCCTGGGAGAGCTTCCCCGAATATCTCGACACGCTGGAGAGGAAGCCGCGCGACATCGACATCGCGGCGCTCCTGCCGCACGGCGCCTTGCGCGTGCACGTGATGGGCAGGCGCGCGCTGCGCCTCGAGAACGCGACGGAGGCGGACATCGCGGCGATGCGCGCGATCACCGCGGAGGCGGTGGCGGCCGGCGCCTTCGGCGCCTCCACCTCGCGCACCATCAGCCACAAGACGCTGGCGGGCGACCCCACCCCGACCCTGAAGGCGCAGGAGGAGGAGCTGATCGGCCTCGCCTGCGGGATGGCCGAGGGCGGGGGCGGGCTGCTCGAGCTCGTCTCCGACTGGAACACGCCCGATCCGGCCACCGAGTTCGCCATGGTGCGCCGCGTCGCCGCCGGCTCGGGCCGCCCGGTGCTGTTCAGCCTCACCGCGCGGCACGACCGCACCGAGGCCTGGAAGGAGCTTCTCGCGCTCGCCGAGGACGCGGAGGCGCATGGTCTCGACATCCGCCCCGTCTTCCCGCCGCGCCCCATCGGCATCCTGCTCGGGCTGGAGGGGTCCCAGAACCCCTTCTCGGGCTGCCCCTCCTACCGCGCCGTCCAGCACCTGCCGCCGGCCGCGCGCGCGGCGGCGATGCGCGAGCCGGCGCGCCGCGAGGCCATCCTCTCGGAGGACCGCATCGCGGGATCGAGCTTCCCCCTGATCACGCGCCTCTCCTGGGCGCGCATGTTCCCCTTCGGCGACCCGCCCGACTACGCGCCCCCGCGCGAGGCGAGCCTCGAGGCGCAGGCGGCGCGCGAGGGCCGCAGCCCCGAGGAGGTGGCCTACGACTTCCTGGCGGAAGGCGACGGCACGAACTTCCTCTTCGCGCCGCTGACCAACTTCGCTGACTACACGCTCGACGCCTCGGCCGAATGCCTGCGGCACCGCATCGCGATCGTGGGCCTCTCCGACGGGGGCGCGCATGTGGGCTTCATCTCGGACGCGAGCTTCCCCACCTTCCTCCTCGCCCACTGGTCGAAGCGCGGCTTTCCCATGGAGGAGCTGGTGCGGCGGCAGAGCAGCGACACCGCCCGCGCCATGGGCCTCACGGACCGCGGGGTGATCGCGCCGGGCATGCTCGCTGACCTCAACTTGATCGCCGAGGAGGAGCTCGCCCTGCCCGCCCCGCGCATGGTGCATGACCTGCCCGCGGGCGGGCGGCGGCTGCTGCAGGGCGCGCGCGGCTATCGCGCCACCCTCAAGCGCGGCGTGGTCACCTATCGCGACGGGGTGGCGACCGGCGCCCTGCCCGGCCGGCTGCTGCGGCGGGGGCGCTGAGCCCGCGTCGGCGTTGCGCGGACCCTGACGGGGCGTTAATCCCCCGCCACAAAGAGCCGACAGGGAGACCCGCCCATGACCGCCCTCCGCCTGCCCCGCCGCGCCGCGCTGGCCGCCGGCGCCGCCAGCCTTTTTGCGCCCTCCCTCGCCCGCGCCCAGGGCGAGGCGATCCGCATCGGCGTGATCCTCTCCGCCACCGGCGGGCTCGCGGCCTTCGTGCCACCCATCCGCGCGGGCATCGTGCTCGCCTTCGAGGAGATGAACGCCGCGGGCGGCGTGCTGAACGGCCGCCGCCTGCAGATGGTCGAGGCCGATGACCAGACGAACCCCCAGGCCGGCGTGACCGTCGCCACCCGCCTCGTGCAGGCCGAGAACGTCTCGGCCATCATCGGCCCCATGGCCTCGGGCATCACCATCGCGGTGGCCAATGCCGTGACGGTGCCGGCGGGCGTGCCCATCGTGAGCCCCTCGGCCACCGCGCCGGCCGTGAGCCAGATCGCCGACAACGACACGGTGTTCCGCACCGCCGTGCCGGACGGGCTGCAGGGCCAGGTGCTGGCGCGGCTGGTGCGCGAGGCGGGCATCGAGCGCGTGGCCGTCATGGCCATCAACAACGACTACGGCCGCGGCCTCGCGGGCAGCTTCACCGCCGCCTTCCAGGCGCGCGGCGGCACGGTGGCCGGGTCGCAGAACTACGAGGAGAACCGCCCCTCCTACCGCGCCGAGCTGCAGACGCTCTCGCGCACCGGCAACCCGCAGGCGCTGCTGCTGATCGGCTACCCGGCCTCGGGCGGCAACACCATCCTGCGCAACGCCATCGAGAACGGCTTCTTCCAGCGCTACATCGGCACCGACGGGATGCGCGACCAGAGCGTGATCGACCAGATCGGCGCGCGCGCGCTCGAGGGGATGTTCGGCACCGGCCCCGGCACGGCCGCGGCGCCCGAGCGGCGCGAGGCCTATGCCGCCGCCTTCCGCCGCGCCAACCCGCAGATGGACCCTGGCGCGGCCTTCGTCGCCCAGGCCTATGACGCAGCCTATGTGATCGGCCTCGCCATCCAGGCCGCCGGCAGCGCCGAGCGCGCCGCCATCCGCGCCAACCTCCGCACCGTGGCCAATGCGCCCGGCGAGGTGGTGGGCCCGGGCGAGTTCGCCCGCGCGCGCGACCTGATCGCGCGCGGGACCAAGGTGAACTACGAGGGCGCCTCCGGCCCCGTGGAGTTCAACGCCACCGGCGACGCCCAGGGCCGCATCGAGCACTGGGCGGTGCGGGACGGGCGGCTCACCTCGGTCGCGCAGCTCAGCGAGTGAACGCCCTGGAGGTCGAGGGGCTGGTGAAGCGCTTCGGCGGCGTCACCGCCCTCGACGGCGTCTCCTTCGCCGTGCCCCAGGGCTCGATCACCGGGCTGATCGGGCCCAATGGCGCGGGCAAATCCACCGCCTTCGCCACCATCGCGGGCTTTCATCGCCCCGATGCGGGCCATGTACGCCTCTTCGGCCGCGAGGTGACGGGAGAGAGCCCCTGGGCGCTGCATGCGGCGGGGCTGGCGCGCACCTTCCAGATCCCGCGCCTCTTCGCCCGCCTCACCGTGCGCGAGAACCTGATGGTGGCCGCGCGCGACCAGACGGGCGAGCGCCTGCCCGCGCCCTGGTTCGCGCGCCGGCGCATCGCGCGCGAGGAGGCCGCACTCGCCGCGCGCGCCGATTCGGTGCTGGCGCGGCTCAACCTCGCCCGCCACGCCGATGCGCCGGCCAGCGCCCT
>JBKBSR010000263.1:0-4721 GCA_046291055.1 Roseococcus sp. | reverse complement strand
CGGGCCGCGGCGCGGGTCGTGATCGCCCAGCGAGGCGAGGAAGCCGATGCCGTCCGTGCAGTCGCCCGCGATGGACCCCTCCGAGAAGACCAGCGTGTTCACCGCCCCCGCGCGGCGCGCGCGCGCGGTCAGGGTGTCGCACAGCGCGAAGGCCGCCTCCTTGTGCGGCAGCGTCACGTTGATCCCGCGGAAGCCGCAGAGGGCCAGCGCCCGCGCGCATTCCGCGAAGCGCCCGGGCGGGATGGCGAGCGGCACATAGGCCGCGTCCAGCCCGTGCCGCGCGATCCATGTCCCGTGCAGCCGGGGCGAGCGCGAATGCGCGACGGGCCAGCCCGCCACGCCCGCCAGCATCGCGCGGCCGCTGATCATCCCACCGCCGCCGAGGGCACGAGCGTGGCCTGCATGGCGGCGCAGAGCACCTCCGCGCCGTCCTCCGTGCGCATCCAGACCTCGGCCCGCGCCACGGTCAGGGTGCGCCCGGGCTTGAGCACCTCGGCGCGGGCGATGGCGAGCACCCCCTTCGCCGGACGCAGGAAGTTCACCTTGAGCTCCGCCGTGAGCACCTCCTGCCCCGGGGGCAGCAGCGAGAGGGTGGCGTAGCCGCAGGCGTTGTCGGCCAGCATGGTGAGGACGCCGGCGTGCAGGTAGCCGTGCTGCTGCGTCAGCGTCTTGCGGAAGGGCGCCTCGATCACGCAGCGGCCGGGCGAGACCTCGGCCACGCGCGCCTCCACCACCCGCATCAGCCCCTGCTGGGCGAAGGACGCCTCGATGCGCTTCTGGATTTCGGTGAAGGGCATGTCAGAGCCTCCAGCCCGTGTGGATGGCGACGATGCCGCCGGAGAGGTTGCGCCAGGAGACGCGCTCCAACCCCGCCGCCTCCATCATGCGCGCCAGCCGCGCCTGGTCGGGGAAGGTGCGGATGCTCTCGGCGAGATAGAGGTAGCTCTCGCGGTCCTTCGCCACGCGCGCGCCGATGGCGGGCAGCGCCTTGAAGGACCAGGCGTCGTAGAGGCGCTGCAAGGCCGCCACCTCGAGGCGCGAGAACTCGAGGCAGTGGAAGCGCCCGCCCGGGCGCAGCACGCGCCGCACCTCGCGCAGCACCGCGTCCTTGTCGGTGCAGTTGCGCAGGCCGAAGGCCATGCTGACCTTCTCCACGCTGCGGTCGGGCAGCGGCAGGCGCTCGGCGTCGGCGCAGAGGAAGCAGAGGCCCTGGGCGAGCCCGCGATCCAGCGCGCGCGAACGGCCCACGCGCAGCATCTCCTCGTTGATGTCGGAGCAGATGACGCGCCCCGCCCCGGCCGCCAGGGCGAGGAAGCTGATGTCCCCCGTGCCGCCGGCGAGGTCGAGCAGCGTCTCGCCCGGGCGGGGCTGGATGGCGTTGACGAAGATGCGCTTCCAGACGCGGTGCACGCCGAGCGACATCAAGTCGTTCATCACGTCGTAGCGCGGGGCCACGCTGTCGAAGACCTCGCGCACCAGGGCCGGCTTCTCGGCGGCGGGGACGGTGCGGAAGCCGAAATCGGCGGTGGGGCTCTCGCTCATGGGGCGGGATATAGCGCGGCCCCGCGGGCCCGGCCATGCGGCCCCCGGCGCCGGCCCCTCGCGGCGCGGCGCGGCGCGGCCTAGAACGGGTTCCAGAAGAAGGAGGGAAGGCTCCATGGACGAGGATTTCCGCCGCGCCGCACTCGACTACCACCGCCTGCCGCGGCCCGGGAAGCTGACCGTCGAGCCCACCAAGCGCATGGCCAGCCAGCGCGACCTGGCGCTCGCCTACTCGCCCGGCGTGGCCGCCGCCTGCGAGGAGATCGCGAAGAACCCCGACGCGGCCTGGGAATACACCGCGCGCGGCAACATGGTCGCCGTCGTCACCAACGGCACGGCGGTGCTGGGGCTGGGCGCCATCGGCGCGCTGGCGTCGAAGCCCGTGATGGAGGGCAAGGCGGTTCTGTTCAAGCGCTTCGCCGGCATCGACTCCATCGACATCGAGGTGGAAGCGCGCGAGCCGGCGCGCTTCGTCGAGGCGGTGGCGGCGCTCGAGCCCTCCTTCGGCGCCATCAACCTCGAGGACATCAAGGCGCCCGAGTGCTTCGAGATCGAGGCCGCGCTGCGCGCGCGGATGAACATTCCCGTCTTCCACGACGACCAGCACGGCACCGCCATCATCGTCGCCGCCGCCATCCGCAACGGGCTGCTGCTGCAGGGCAAGCGGCTGGAGGAGGTGAAGCTGGTGAACACCGGCGGCGGCGCCGCCGCCCTCGCCTGCCTCGACCTGCTGGTCACCATGGGCCTGCGGCGCGAGAACATCTGGGTCTGCGACATCGAGGGCGTGGTGTGGGAGGGGCGCCCGAACACCGACCCCTACAAGGCGCGCTACGCCCAGCGCACGGAGGCGCGCACGCTGCCCGAGGTGCTGGAGGGCGCGGACGTGTTCCTCGGCCTCTCCGCGCCGCGGGTGCTCAAGCCCGAATGGCTCGGCAGGCTCGCGCCGAAGCCGCTGGTTCTGGCGCTGGCGAACCCGGAGCCCGAGATCCTGCCCGAGGCGGTGCGCGCCGCGCGGCCCGATGCGATCGTCGCCACCGGGCGCACCGACTATCCGAACCAGGTCAACAACGTCCTCTGCTTTCCCTTCATCTTCCGCGGCGCGCTGGATGCGGGCGCGACCACGATCAACGAGGCGATGAAGGTGGCGGCGGCGGACGCCATCGCCGCGCTGGCGCGGGTGGAGGCGAGCGAGGTGGTGGCCGCGGCCTATGGCGGGCAGGCCCCGGTCTTCGGCCCCGACTACATCATCCCCAAGCCCTTCGACCCGCGGCTGATCCTGGAGATCGCGCCCGCCGTCGCGAAGGCGGCGATGGAGAGCGGCGTGGCGCGCCGGCCCATCGCGGATTTCGCCGCCTACCGGCAGGAGCTGGCGCGCTTCGTCTTCCGCTCGGGCAACCTGATGCGGCCGGTGCAGGAGCTGGCGCGCCGCCGCCCCGCGCGCGTCGTCTTCGCCGAAGGCGAGGACGAGCGCACGCTGCGCGCCGTGCAGACCGTTCTGGACGAGGGCACGGCCGAGCCCATCCTGATCGGCCGCCGCGCGGCGGTGGAGGAGCGCGTGCGCGCGCTGGGCCTGCGCATGGCGCTGGGCGAGAGCGTGCAGGTGCTGCACCCGGAGGAGGACGCGGCGCGCTTCGCCCCGCTCGTCGAGCTCTACAAGCGCAAGGTGGGCCGGGCCGGCATCACGCCGGCCGCCGCCGAGCGGCGCGTCGCCTCGCGCCCCACCGTGGCCGCCACGCTGCTGCTCGAATCCGGCGCGGCGGACGCCGCCATCGTCGGCGGCCGCGGCGACTGGATGCGCGAGTGGGAGCATGTGCTGGCCGTGATCGGCAAGCGCGCCGATGTGGGCCGCGCCTACGCGCTCTCGGCGCTGATCGTGCCCGGCGGCACGCTGTTCTTCGTGGACACGCACCTGATGCTCGACCCCACGGCCGAGCAGCTCTGCGAGATGACGCTGCTGGCGGCCGAGGAGGTGCGCGGCTTCGGCATCACCCCCAAGGTCGCGCTGCTGAGCCACTCCTCCTTCGGCGCGTCGGGCGCGCCGAGCGCGCGCAAGATGCGCGCGGCGCTGAAGCTGATCCGCGCCGCCGCGCCCGAGCTGGAGGTGGACGGCGAGATGCACGGCGACGCCGCGCTGGTGCCCGCCATCCGCGCCCGCGCCGTGCCGGACCCGCAGCTCTCCGGCACCGCGAACCTGCTGGTGTTCCCGAGCCTGGATGCGGCCAACATCGCCTTCAACCTCACCAAGGCGGTGAGCGACGGGCTGCAGCTCGGGCCCATGCTGCTGGGGATGAACCGGCCCGTGCATGTGCTGGTGCCCAGCGTCACCGCGCGGGGCATCGCCAACCTCGCGGCCATCGCCGGCAGCCAGGTGGCGCGGGCGCGCGGCGGCTGAGCGCCCGGCTCAGCGCGCCGTCGCGGTGATGCCGAGGCCGCGCACCACCTCCGAAGGGCCCGCGCCGAGCAGCGGCTGCAGCTCCGCCATCGTCACGGCGCGCGCCGGGCGCAGGCTGATCTCGATCTCGCGCGCCTGGCCGCCGATGAAGCGCAGCAGCGCGGTGCGCACCGCGTCCACCTCCGGGTCCGGCCGCGCGGGGGTCAGCATCGCGCCCAGCATCTGCGCGTGCTGCTGGCGGATGCGCTCGGGCGTCGTGCGCTCGCGCTGCGCCTGGTCGCGCAGGGCGCGCTCGTAGAGCGACTGGTCGGCATAGCGCAGCCGCGCCTCGATCAGGCTGACGCGGTTCGGGTCGGTCATCGCCGCGGCGGGGTCCACCCCTTCCATCACCCAGCCGAGCGCGATGGCGCCGAGCTCGCGCACGCCGAAGGCCAGCGCGGGCACCTCCAGCCGCCCGTTGCGCGGCGTCCAGGAGGCCTCGATGGCGAGCTCCATGGACAGGCGGCGCAGCCCCACCGCGTCCAGCGCGGCGGCGACCTCGGGGAAATGCTCCAGCGCCGCGTCATGGACGGTGAGGCGGCCGGCGGCGGCGCCATCGGCCTCCGTCCGCCCCTCCACGACCAGCCGGCCGAGGCCGCCCAGCGCCTGCCCGTTCCGCGCCACGCGCACGCCGTCCACGCGATAGGCCTGGGCGCCGGCGGGGGGCGGGGGCGGCGGGCTGTTGCGCGCGGCAGCCGCGGCCAGCGCGGCGAGGTCGAGCCCCTCCAGCCCGGCGCGGTCCACGCTC
>JBKBSR010000262.1:0-4733 GCA_046291055.1 Roseococcus sp. | reverse complement strand
GATCCCGTCCCCGCCGCGGCCGAGCAGGGCGTAGAGCACGACCATCTCGCGCAGCGTCAGGCCGGCGCCGCCGAGCGCGAGCGGCAGGGCCGGGGCGGCGCCCGGCGGCAGGCGCGGCGGGGCGCCGGCCGCCTTCATCACCGAGGCGAGGCGCAGCGGGCCCACCTCGTTCAGCAGCGCGACAGCGGGCTGGTTGAGCGAGAGCCGCAGAGCCTCGGCCACGCGCAGCCGGCCCTGGAAGGCGCGGTCGTAGTTCTCGGGCGCGTAGTCGCCGAAACGGCGGGGCAGGTCGTCGAGCAGCGTCTCGGGGGTGGCGATGCCGCTCTCGAAGGCCAGCGCATAGACCAGGGGCTTCAGCGCGGAGCCCGGGGAGCGCACGGCGCGGGTGAGGTCGAGCGCCCCGGCACGGGCGGGGTCCATCCAGGCGCCGCCGAACAGGGCGCGCGGCTCGCCGCTGGCGAGATCGGCCACCATGACGGCGAGGGAGACGCGCTCCGGCAGCCGTGCCAGCGCCTCGCGGGCGCGGGCCTCCACGGCGCGCTGCAGGTCGAGGTCCAGCGTGGTGGGGCCCTGGCCGACCTCGCGCGCGTGGTGGGGCGCGAAGCGGGGGAAGGGCTGGCGCTGGCGCGGCACATCGCCGGCGAGGGCGAGTTCGGCGGGGCTGGCGACGCCAGGGGCGCGGGCGCGCAGCACTGCGTCGCGGGCGGCGCGGGCGGCCTCGGGGTGGCGGTCGGGCCGGGTGGCCTCGGGGCGGCGGGCGAGGGCGAGCAGCAGCGCGGCTTCCTGCACATCCAGCGCGGCCGCCGGGCGGCCGAACCAGGCCAGGGCGCCGGCGCGCAGCCCCTCGATGTTGCCGCCCTGCGGGGCGAGGGTGAGCCAGATCTCCAGCACGCCGCGCTTGCCGAGGCGCCATTCGAGCTGCAGGGCGCGGGCGATCTCGATGGCCTTGCTGCGCAAGGTGCGGGGACGGGGCTCCAGCAGCCGCGCCGCCTGCATGGAGAGGGTGGAGCCGCCGGAGACGATGCGCCCCGTCCGCGCCCACTGCCAGGCGGCGCGGGCGAGGGCGAGCGGGTCCACGCCCGGGTGGAGGCGGAAGCGCCGGTCCTCCGCGGCGATCAGCAGGGCGAGGAGCTCGGGCGGGACGTCCTCGGGCGCGGTGCGCAGGCGCCAGACGCCGCCCGGGGCGGGCCAGAGGGCGAGGAGCCGGCCATCGCGGGCCGTGACCTCGCGCGCGGTCGCCTCGAAGCGGGAGAGATCGGGCGGGAAGGCGCGGTCGAGGGCGAAGGCCGCCAGGGCCAGCGCCGAGAGGCAGGCGAGGGAGAGGAGCAGGGGCCGCCGCAGCGCTGAAGGCGAGCGCGGCGGCGCACCCCGCGTCACGGCAGCAGGATGGTGCTGCCGGTGGTCTTGCGCGCCTCCAGGTCGCGGTGGGCCTGGGCCGCGTCCTTCAGCGCGTAGCGCTGGTTCACGTTGATCTTCACCGCGCCCGAGCCCACGACGTCGAAGAGATCCTTCGCCACGGCGAGGAGATCCTCGCGCTTCGTGGTGTAGGAGGCGAGTGTGGGGCGGGTGAGGTAGAGCGAGCCCTTGGCGGCGAGGATGCCGATGTCCAGCGGGGGCACGGGGCCCGAGGCGTTGCCGAAGCTCACCATCAGGCCGAGCGGGCGCAGGCAGTCGAGCGAGGCGAGGAAGGTGTCCTTGCCGACGCTGTCATAGACCACGGGCAGCATCGCGCCGCCGGTGATCTTCTTCACCGCCGCCGGCAGATCCTCGCCGGCCAGCACCACATGGTCCGCGCCGTGGGCGCGGGCGATCTCGGCCTTCTCCGGCGTGGAGACGGCGCCGATCACGGTGCAGCCGAGGTGCTTGGCCCATTGCACCATGATCAGGCCCACGCCCCCGGCCGCCGCGTGGATCAGGATCGTCTCGCCGGGCTTCACCCGATAGGTGGTGCGCAGCAGGTATTGCGCCGTCATGCCCTGGAGCATCATGGCGGCGGCGAGCTCGAGCGGGATGTTTTCGGGCACGGGCACGAGGCGGTCGGCCTTGATGGTGCGGGCCTCGGCATAGGCGCCCACGGGGCCGGTGGCGTAGGCCACGCGGTCGCCCACCGCGACCTCGGTGACGCCCTCGCCGATCGCCTCGACCACGCCCGCGCCCTCCATGCCGAGCACGGCGGGCAGGGCGGGCAGCTTGTAGAGGCCGGTGCGGAAATACACGTCGATGTAGTTCAGCCCCACGGCGTGGTGGCGCACCAGCGCCTCGCCCGGCTTGGGGGCGGGGAGGGGCACCTCCTCCCAGCGCATCTTCTCCGGGCCGCCATGTTCGTGGATGCGGATGGCGTGGTTCATGGGGCGTGGATTCCTGGTTCCGGCTGATGCTGGGAGAGGGTGCGCGCCTCGTGCGCAAGCAGGAAGCGCTTGGTGTCCGCCCCGCCCTCGCCCGAATAGCCGCCGAGCGAGCCGTCGGCGGCCACCACGCGGTGGCAGGGGATGAGGATGGGCAGCGGGTTGCGGCCATTGGCCTGGCCCACCGCGCGCGGGGCGGAGGCGATCTCGCGCGCGATCTCGGCGTAGCTGCGGGTCTGGCCCGGCGGGATGCGGCAGAGCGCGGCCCAGACGCGGCGCTGGTAGGGGGTGCCGTGGGGTGCGAGGGGGAGCTGGAAGCTCAGCCGGCGGCCGTCGAAATAGTCATGAAGCTGGTCGCGCGCCTCGCGCAGCAGGGGGGTTGGCGTCTGGTCGCGCCCGCGGCCCCAGTCGAGGGCGACGAGGGCGCCATCCTCCTCGGAGAGCGTGATGTCGCCGAGCGGCGTCATCAGCGAGAGTTGCGGCATGGCTCCTGCGTTCCCACGGCGGCGGGGATGCAGCACCCAAGGGGGGCGGGCGTCAAGCCGGGCCTGGGCGCGGCGCGGCGCGGGCTCTACATCCGGGGCGCAGAACAAGGAGCCGCCCATGGCAGAGGCCGATCCCCCGCCCTTCTACACCGCGCATGTCTTCGTCTGCTGCAACCGCCGGCCGGAGGGGCACCGGCGCGGGAGCTGCGCGGCCCGGGGCAGCGAGGCGCTGCGCGACTACATGAAGGCGCGCGCGAAGGAGCTGGGGCTGCCCGGCGTTCGGGTGAACATGGCGGGCTGCCTGGACCGGTGCGAGTTCGGGCCCGCGATCGTGATCTATCCCGAAGGCGTCTGGTATCGCGCCCAGACGCGCGAGGATGTGGACGAAATCCTGGCCGCGCACCTGGTGCAGGGCGGCAGGGCGCAGCGGCTGATGCTGACCGAGAAGGACGTGCCTCCGGCCAAGGCGTGACGGGCGGGACGATCTTCGCCCTCGCCTCGGGCGCGGGGCGGGCGGCGGTGGCGGTGATGCGCCTCTCGGGCGCGGAGGCCGGGCGCGTCCTGGAATCGCTTGCCGGGCCCCTGCCTGCCCCGCGCCGCGCCAGTCTGCGCACCCTGCGCCACGGCGGCGAGGCGCTGGACCGCGCCCTGGTGCTGTGGTTCCCCGCGCCCGCCTCCTACACCGGCGAGGATGCGGCGGAGCTGCACCTGCATGGCGGCCCAGCGGTGGTCGCGGCCGTCGCGGAGGCGCTCGCCGCGCTCGGCGCGCGCCCGGCCGAGCCCGGGGAGTTCACCCGCCGCGCCTTCCTGCACGGCAAGCTCGACCTCACGGAGGCCGAGGGGATCGCCGACCTGATCGCCGCCGAGACCGAGGCGCAGCGGCGCCAGGCGCTGCGGCAGGCGGAGGGCGGTCTCTCGGCGCGGCTCGGCGCCTGGGCGGCGGCGCTGACGCGGCTGCTGGCCCGGCAGGAGGCCTTCATCGAGTTCGAGGAGGAGGAGCTGCCCGGGGACCTCGACGCACGGGTGGCGGCCGAGGCGGCGGCGCTGCGGGCGGAGATGGCCGCGCTGCTGGCCGAGGGCGCGCGGGCCGAGCGGCTGCGCGAGGGGGTGACCGTGGCGATCCTCGGCGCGCCGAATGCCGGCAAATCATCCCTGCTCAATGCCTTGGCGGGGCGGGAGGCGGCCATCGTCTCGGCGCGGGCGGGCACGACGCGCGATGTGGTGGAGGTGCGCCTGGTGCTGTCCGGGGTGCCGGTGACGCTGGCCGACACGGCCGGCCTGCGCGAGACGGCGGACGAGATCGAGGCCGAGGGCGTGCGGCGCGCCCTGGCGCGCGCCGAGGCGGCGGAGCTGCGCCTGCTGGTCTTTCCCGCCGATGCGCCGCCGGATGCGACGACGCTGGCGCTGCGCGGCCCCGGTGCGCTGGTGGTGGGGAGCAAGGCGGATCTCGGGCCGCCCAGGGTGGAAGGGGCGCTGGCCGTCTCGACGCGCACGGGCGAGGGGATGGCGGCGCTGCGGGCGGCGCTGGAGGCCGAGGTGGCGGACCGGGCAGGGCTGGCGGCGGAGGTCGGCCTCACCCGCCCGCGCCATCGCGCGGCGCTCGGCGAGGCGGTGGAGTGGCTCGCCCGGCTGGAGGAGGCGCCCCTGCCCGAGCTGCGCGCCGAGGCGCTGCGCGGGGCGCTCGCGGCGCTGGGGCGCATCACCGGGCGCGTCGGGGTCGAAGCGATCTTGGATCGCGTGTTCGGGGAGTTCTGCATCGGCAAGTGAGGTGGGCGCGCGATGGCGCTTGAAGGCTGAGCGGCGCGGCGCGAGGCTGCCGGCAACCACAACGGGAGAGAACGCCATGCCCCCTCGCCTGCCGCGCCGCGCGGCCCTTTCCCTATCCGGCATGCTGGCCGCGCCC
>JBKBSR010000261.1:0-4778 GCA_046291055.1 Roseococcus sp. | reverse complement strand
GGCAGCGCCCCCTCGCCGGTGCAGCCGCCCAGGACGATCACAGCCCGCGCCGTGCTTCCGCCAGGGCGCGGTCGCGGGTGGGGTCTATCCACCAGGAGTCGAAGCCCAGACCGTAGCGCGGGTTGCGCTCGGGCCGGCCGAAGCGGTCCCAGAAGGCGATCCAGAAGCGGCGGTTGTGCCATTGCGGGATGACGAAGTGGTGGTGCAGCAGCACGCGGTCGAGCGCGCGGGTGCGGTGGATGAGTTCCTCGCGGTCGGGCGCGGTAATGAGGAGCTCCACGAGTTCGTCGATGACGGGGTCGCAGATGCCGGCCACGTTCTGGCTGCCGTTCTGCCGCGCCTTCTCGCAGGTCCAGTAGTCGCGCTGCTCGTTGCCGGGCGAGAGGGACTGGCCCATCACGTCCACCGTCATGTCGTAGTCGAAGGCGTCGATGCGCACCTGGTATTGCGCGGGATCGACGGTGCGCACCCGCGCCTCGATGCCGATGCGCTCCAGCCACTGCACATAGGGCAGGGCGATGCGCTCGAAGGAGGCGCCGTTGAGCAGGATTTCGAAGCTGAAGCGCTGCCCCTGGGCGTTGACGAGGCGGCGGTCGCGCACCGTCCAGCCCGCCTCGCGCAGCAGGGCCAGCGCCCGGCGCGCCCCCTCGCGGTTGTTGCCCGAGCCGTCGGTGACGGGCAGGCGGTGCTCGGTGGTGAAGACGCTCTCGGGGATGCGGCCGCGGAAGCGCTGCAGGATCTCGAGTTCGCGCCCCTGCGGCAGGCCGGAGGAGGCGAGCTCCGAGTTCGAGAAGAAGCTGGTGGTGCGATTGTAGAGCCCGTTGAAGATGTTGGCGTTCAGCCACTCGAAGTCGAACACCTCGATCAGCGCCTGGCGCACGCGGGCGTCCTGGAAGAGCGGGCGGCGCAGGTTCACCACGAAGGCCTGCATGCCGGTGGGGAGTTCGTGGCGGATTTCGTCGCGCTTCACCAGGCCGCGCCGCACCGCCGGGAAGTCGTAGCCCGTGGCCCAGTTGCGCGCGATGTTCTCGGTGCGGAAGTCGATCTGCCCGGCCTTGAAGGCCTCGAAGGCCACGGTCACGTCGCGGAAGTACTCGTAGCGCATCGCATCGAAGTTGTGCTGGCCGCGGCGGGTGTTGAGATCGCGCGCCCAGTACTCCTCGACGCGGCGGTAGGTGACGGTGCGACCCGGCTCGAAGCGCTCGATGCGATAGGGGCCCGAGCCGAGCGGGATGTCGAGCGAGGGCCGCGCGAAGTCCCGCCCCTCCCAGAAATGCCGCGGCAGGATCTGCATCTGGCCGAGGATGAGCGCGAGCTCGCGGTTCTCGCTGGTGCGGAAGCGGAAGGTGACGCGGCGGGGCGATTCCGCCGCCACCTCCGCCACGTCCGACCAGTAGGCGCGGTAGAAGGGCCGGCCCTGGCTGCGCAGCGTGGTGAAGGTGAAGGCCACATCCTCGGCGGTGATGGGCCGGCCATCGTGCCAGCGCGCGCCCTCGCGCAGCTCGAAGGAGACGCCCATGCGGTCTTCCGGAAGCTCCACCACCTCGGCGAGATGGGCGTATTCGGTGCTGGGCTCGTCGGCGCTTTCCTGGAGCAGGGAATCGTAGAGGTTGACGAGGCCCACCGCCGGCGTGCCGCGCAGGATGAAGCCGTTGAAGCTGTCGAAGCTGCCGATGGCGGTCAGCGCCACCTCGCCGCCCTTGGGGGCCTCGGGGTTCACCCAGGGCCAATGGGGGAAGCCGGGAGGCAGCGCGGGCTCGCCCAGCAGCGAGAGGGCATGGGTGCGGATCCTGCCCTGCCGGGCGCGGGCCCGGCCGGAGAAGGCGACGAGGCCCACCCCGGCGGCGAAGAGGTCGCGGCGCTTCATGTCCCTGAGATTGGGGGCGCGGGCGCGCCGCGGCAACCGTTTCCGGCGGCGCGGGCGGCTGCTACACCGCCGCCATGCTGGCGCTGACCATGGGCGAGCCCGCCGGGATCGGCCCGGAGATCGCCGCCAAGGCCTGGGCGCGGCTGCGCGAGAGCGGGCCGGCCTTCCTGTTCCTCGGCGATGCGAGGCTGATCGAGGGAGCGCCGGTGGCGCGCGTCGAGTCGGCGGAACAGGCCGCGCGCGCCTTCCCCGCGGCCCTGCCCGTGCTGCACCGCCCCCTGCCCGCCCCCGCCACCCCGGGCCGGCCGAGCCCGGCCACCGCCCCCGCCGTCATCGCCGCCATCGAGGAGGCGGTGGCGCTGGCCAGGGCAGGCGCGGTGGGCGCGGTGGTGACCAACCCGATCCAGAAATCCGTGCTGACGGCCGCGGGCTTCCCCCATCCCGGCCACACCGAGTTCCTGGGCGCGCTGGCCGGCACGGGCGTGCCGCCGGTGATGATGCTGGCCTGCCCCGGGCTGCGCGTGGCGCCGGTGACGGTGCATGAGCCGCTGAAGCAGGCCATCGCCCGCCTCACGCCGGGGCTGATCGCGGAGCACGCCCGGGTGGCCCATGCGGCGCTGCGGCGGGACTTCGGCATCGCCGCCCCGCGCCTCGCGGTGGCGGGGCTCAACCCGCATGCGGGCGAGGACGGCACGCTGGGCGACGAGGAGGCGCGGATCGTCGCCCCCGCCATCGCCCTGCTGCGCGCCGAGGGCATCGCCGCCACCGGCCCCCACCCGCCCGACACGCTGTTCAGCGCCGGCATGCGCCCGCGCTACGACGCGGCCATCTGCCTCTACCACGACCAGGCGCTGATCCCGATCAAGACGTTGGACATGGCGGGCGGGGTGAATGTGACGCTCGGGCTCTCCATCATCCGCACCAGCCCCGACCATGGCACCGCGCTGGACATCGCCGGGCGCGGCCTGGCCGAGCCCGACAGCCTGATCGCCGCGCTGCGCCTCGCCCAGAGCCTCGCCGAGACCCGGAGCCGCCAGGAATGAGACTTTCGGTCAACATCGACCACGTCGCCACGCTGAGGAACGCGCGCGGGGGCGCGCATCCCTGCCCGGTGGCGATGGCGCGGCTCTGCCTCGATGCGGGGGCGGATGGCATCACCTTCCACCTGCGCGAGGACCGCCGCCACATCCGCGACGCCGATGTACGCCGCCTGCACGCCGAGCTGCGCACGAGGCTGAACTTCGAGATGGCCGCGACGCCGGAGATGGTGGCGATCGCCGAGGGGCTTCCCGGCCTTGCCGCCTGCTGCTTCGTGCCCGAGAAGCGCGAGGAGCTGACCACCGAGGGCGGGCTGGACGTGCGGCGCGCCGGCCCCTTCCTCGCCGAGGCCATCGCGCGCATGACCGCCCATGGCGCGGAGGTGAGCCTTTTCGTCGAGCCCGACGCGGCGCAGATCGAGGCTGCCGCGCGGCTCGGCGCGCAGGCGGTGGAGCTGCACACGGGCAGCTATGCGGAGGCGGCGCCCGAGGCGCGCCCGGCGCTGGTCGCGCGCCTGGCGGAGGGCGCGCGGGTGGCGGCGGGGCTCGGCCTCGCGGTGCATGCGGGGCACGGGCTCTCCTTCGAGACGATCGGGCCCGTGGCGGCGATCCCTCAGATCAGCGAGGTCTCCATCGGGCATTTCCTGGTGGGGGCGGCGCTGGCCGAGGGCTTCCCGGGCGCGGTGGCGCGCATGCGCGGGCTGATCCGGGCCGCGCGCGGGGGGTGAGGCCCGCCGGGGGCCGCGTCGCAAGGCACGCCGCCCCGGCGCCGCGCAGGGCCGCGCGCCCTCCCCCGACCCGACAGAGGGCCGCCCCGGGCATGCAGCGGGCCCAGGCCTGCCGGCGCGGCGGTTTCCGTTCACCGGGCGTCAAGCTTTCTCCGCCAGGATGCCGCGATGACCCAGCCGACGCAGCCCCCACGCCTCGACCGGACGCTCAGGGCCCAGGCCCGCGTGCGGCGCTACGCCAAAGCGCAGACGCCGCTGCCGACCTACATCCTGCAGGGCGCGGCGGGCATGCTGTTCATGATGTTCATGTTCTGGCTCGCGGGCTTCGGCTCGTAAGCACGGCTTCGCCGCGCGTCGCCGGGCGGGGCATCGCTCTGCGGCGCGCGAGAACAGGCGCCCGCCGTCACCCCGGGGCATCCGCGCGAGCGGATCGGGCCCCGGGCCCGCGGCGGGCGCCATGCGTTCCGGCGGGACGCGCCCCGCACATCCAGGCCCCTCTGGAAGCCCGCGTTGCATTTTGCAGGGCCTTGCCGAAGGCGAGCGGAGAACACCTCGCGCATCGCCAAAAAAGCGATGCGAGTCAGATTCTTGCGGGCCTGGCATGGCACCCGGCCTCTGGCGCGGGGTTTGCGAGGCGGGGTCCAGGATCGGCCAGAGGAGAGCCACCGCCATGACCCCGACCTCGAGCACCCTGCGCCCCGCCCGGACCCTCAAGGCGCCCGCGCGCACCCGAAAATACGACAATGCCCCGGCCTCGCTCGGCAGCTACCTGGCGCAGGGCGCCGTTGGCCTGGGCGCGATGATGTTCGTCTTCTGGCTCGCCGGCTTCGGGTTCTGACGCCGCGAGCGGGCAGCACCAAAAAGCCCGAAGCGCCGGGCGCTCCGGCGGTTCGGGCCGTCGCCGCCCTGACGCACAGGGCGGGGCGGGTTGCGCCAACCAGGCTGGCCTTGCGGCGAATCGCCGCCATTCCACGGGCCGGGCCTGTCTCGGCCCTCGCCCGTGGCGTCCCCAGGCCGCGTGGCGACTAGGGTCTGTACCCAATTGACGTAGGTGCGTCGCGGTGATTCACCCTGCCAAACGGCGGGGGATGGACGGTGTCGCGCCTGTTCTGGCTGAGCGACGTGCAGTGGGCGGCGATCGAGCCG
>JBKBSR010000260.1:0-4828 GCA_046291055.1 Roseococcus sp. | reverse complement strand
GAGACGCGGGTCGTCTCCAGCCAGCCCAGCCGCGCGCGCTCGAAGCCGAGCCCGGCGCCGTGCGCGCGCGCCGCCTCGGCCAGGGCGGCCGGCACGGCCAGGCCGAGCAGGCGCAGCCGGCGCAGGGCCGCGGCGAGAAGATGCTGCGGCGTCAGGCTGCGCCCGGTCACCAGATCGCCCGCGAGGCGCAGGCGCAGCGGCGTCGTCATCGCGAGCCGCACCCTCTCCGGTGGAGGCGGGCAGTGCAGCGTCTCGGGCGGCGGCAGCGCGCCGCCGATGGCGAGTTCCTCGCCCGTGCCGGCATGGGTGACGGCCAGGCAGTCGAGCGCGACGCGGCGGGAGGAGAGGCCGTTGGCCGCCGCCTCGAGCAGCGCGCGCACGGCATAGGGCGCGGCCGGCTCGGCCGACGGAAGGAGGGTGAGCCGCACGCGCAGCGGCTGCCCGGCGCGGAGCACGCCATCCGCCGGCGCGCGCTCGGGGCAGAGGATGTAGGGCCTGCCGCCCTCGCCTGCCTCGACTTCGCCGAAGAAGCCGGGGTGGATGCAGACGCCCGCCAGCGGGCAGCCCTCGCAGGGCCGCAGGCGCATGGCGCACACCATGCGCTTCAGCGCGTGGCCGAAGGCCCCCCGCCACGCCGAGCCGGAATGCGGCTGCAGCGGCAGCGCGCTGCGCGGCGCGAAGGCGAAGTCGAGGCGGCGAATGCCGGTCAGGCTGAGGGCGCTGGCCATGGGGCGAAGTTCTACGGCGATGTCGCCAGGGCGCGCGAGCCGCCGCAACATTGTGGCGGCCCGCGCTCGCTCCCCGCCGGCTGCTGCCTCATCCCTGCTGGATGCCCGCGCGCGCCATCAGCTCGCGGTGCTGGTCGAGCTCGCGGCGGATGCGCGCCACCAGCGCCGCCTCGCCGAAGGCCGCGGCGGGGGCGAGGCCCTGGGCGCGCATGAACTCGATGGCGGCGGGGGCGGAGAAGGTCTCGACCGCGGCCTGGGTCAGCCGCGCCTTCAGCGGCTCGGGCAGGCCGGGCGGGGCCTGCAGGGAATACCAGGCGCCGCCGCCGAAGCCCGGGAAACCCTGCTCGGCCACGGTGGGGGTGGCGGGGAAGGCGGCCACGCGGTTCACCGTCACCGCGCCCAGCGCGCGCATCCGCCCTGCCTCCACATGGCCGCGGCAGGCGGCGACGAGGGCGATCATGCAGTCCACCCGCCCCGCGATCACCTCCGTCATCGCGGGCGGGGAGCCGTTGAAGGGCACATGCAGCATCTCCACCCCCGCCCGGGCCGTGAGCTCCACCATGGGCAGATGCGCGGTGGTGCCGATGCCCCAGCTCGCGTAGCTGAGCTGGCCCGGGCGCTGGCGCGCCGCCTCGAAGAGCTGGCCGAGCGATTCCCAGCGCGGGTTGGCCACCAGCAGCGCCTCGGTGTCGCAGAGCTGCGTGAGATGCGTGAAATCCGCCACCGGATCGTAGCCCGGCTGGCGCAGCGCCAGCGGGGCCATGGAGAAGGTGACGATGGTGCCGAGCAGCAGCGTCTGCCCGTCGGGCCGGGCGCGCGCCACATGGCGGGCGGCGATGGTGGTGGAGGCGCCGGGCTTGTGGTCCATCACGAAGGCGCCGCCCAGCCGCTGCGCCAGCCCCTCGGTCAGCAGCCTGCCCACCACGTCGGAGGCGCCGCCGGGCGCGTAGGGGATCACCACCTGGGTGGCCGCCCCCTGGGCGCGCGGGGCGGCGAGCGGCAAGGCGAGCAGGGGCGCGGCGAGCGCGGCGCGGCGGGTGGGCATGGACGGCCTCCGTGTGTTCTTGTCGTCGCCGCGCAGCGTGGCAGGCCGGCGGGGCGCGGCGCAAGCATGGCGCGTGACGACGGTAACATGTTACCGTCCCTCTCCCCGCTTGACCTGCCGCGGTTTCGCGGGCAAAGACCGGCGCGCGAACTCCCTTTCCCAAGGTTCTTCCATGCTCAGCACACAGACCCGCTCGGTGAAGCCGGCGGAGGTCCAGAAGCAGTGGTGGGTGATCGACGCGGACGGCCTGGTGCTCGGCCGCCTCGCCTCGCTCGTCGCCAACCGGCTGCGCGGCAAGCACAAGCCGCAGTTCACCCCGCATGTGGATTGCGGGGACCATGTGGTGATCGTGAACGCCGCCAAGGTGCGCGTCACCGGCAACAAGGCCGAGCAGTCGGTGTTCTACTGGCACACCGGCTATCCGGGCGGCATCAAGGGCCGCACCATCCGCCAGCGCCTCGAGGGCCGCCACCCCGAGCGCGTGATCGAGAAGGCGGTGGAGCGCATGATCACCCGCGGCCCGCTCGGCCGGAAGCAGATGAAGAACCTGCACGTCTATGCCGGGGCCGAGCACCCGCATGCCGGCCAGAACCCGCAGAGGCTGGACGTCGCGGCGATGAACGCGAAGAACGTCGCGCCCGGGGGCGCGCTCAAGAAGGAGGCGCGCTGAGCCCATGAGCGAGCAGACCACGGCCACCTCCCTGGCCGACCTCAAGGCCCTGGTGCAGGGCACCCCGGCCGCCCCGGCCGCCGAGGCCCCGAAGCGCGAGCCCAAGCGCGACGCGCAGGGGCGCAGCTACGCCACCGGCTCGCGCAAGGAGAGCGTGGCGCGGGTGTGGATCAAGCCCGGCAAGGGGCAGATCACCATCAACGACAAGCCGGCGGCGAAGTATTTCGCCCGCCCCGTGCTGCGCATGCTGATCACCCAGCCCTTCCTCGTGGCCGACCGCTACCAGGCCTTCGACGTGACGGCGACGGTCAGCGGCGGCGGGCTCTCGGGCCAGGCGGGCGCGGTGCGCCACGGCATCTCGCGCGCCCTGTGCAACTACGAGCCCGAGCTGCGCGCCATCCTCAAGAAGGCCGGCTTCCTGACGCGCGACCCGCGCGCGGTCGAGCGCAAGAAGTACGGCAAGGTCAAGGCGCGACGCAGCTTCCAGTTCTCCAAGCGCTGACGCCGCGCGGCCGGGCGTCACGCCCGGCCCGCATGCCGGTCATTCCCTCAGGGGGCGGGTCCGCAAGGGCCCGCCCCTTTCTCTTCGCCCCTCGCCCGGGCCACACTTCGCCCCACGGAGACACCCACATGGCCAAGCTTCCGAGCATCTTCATCGACGGCGAGAGCGGCACCACGGGGCTGCAGATTCGCGCCCGCCTGGCGGGCCATCCGGGCCTCGTCATCCGCTCCATCGCCGAAGCCGATCGCAAGGACACTGCCGCCAAGCGCGCGCTGATGGAGGAGGTGGACCTCGTCGTGCTCTGCCTGCCCGACGAGGGGGCGAAGGAGGTGGCGGCCATCGCCGCCGAGATGGGCGAGGCCGCGCCCAAGCTGCTCGACGCCTCCACCGCCCATCGCACCCACCCCGGCTGGGCCTATGGCTTCCCCGAACTCACCCGCGGCCAGGCCGGGCGCATCGCGGCCGCCCCGCGCGTCTCCAACCCGGGCTGCTACCCCACGGGGGCCATCGCGCTGATCCGCCCGCTGATCGAGGCGGGGCTGCTGCCGCCCGACTTCCCGCTGACCATCAACGCCGTCTCCGGCTATTCGGGCGGCGGCAAGGCGATGATCGCGGAGTTCGAGGCCGGCGCGGCCCCGCCCTTCTTCCTCTACGGCCTCACGCTCGAGCACAAGCACCTGCCCGAGATCCAGCTCCATGGCGGGCTGGCGCGCCGGCCCATCTTCGTGCCGAGCGTGGGCGATTTCGCGCAGGGCATGCTCGTCTCCATCCCGCTGCATCTCGACCTGCTGCGCGGCGCGCCCTCGCCGGGCGACATCGAGGCGGCGCTCGCCGCGCATTACGCGGGCGCGGAGTGGGTGCGCGTGCTGCCGGGCGACGGGGCGGCGCGGCTCGAGCCCCAGGCGCTCAACGGCTCCAACGCGCTGGAGCTGCGCGTCTATGGCAACGCCGCGCGCGGCCAGGCGCTGCTGGTCGCGCGGCTCGACAATCTCGGCAAGGGCGCCTCGGGGGCGGCGGTGCAGAATATCGGCCTGATGCTGGGCGTGGACGTGAACGCGGCCCTGCCGCTGGCGGCGGAGTGAGCGCGATGGGCCCCCTCTATCCCTTCCAGGGCAAATGGCCGGTGGTGCATCCGCGCGCCTGGGTCGCGCCCACCGCGGCCGTGATCGGCGATGTGGAGATCGCCGAGGACGCGAACATCTGGTTCCACTGCGTGCTGCGCGGCGACACCAACTTCATCCGCATCGGGCCGCGCAGCAACATCCAGGACGGCACCATCATCCACGTCAACGCCGGCCGGCAGAGCACGGTGATCGGCGCGGACGTGACGGTCGGCCACGCCGCCATCATCCACGCCTGCACGCTGGAGGACCGCGCCTTCGTCGGCATGGGCGCCACCGTGCTGGACGATGCGGTGATCGCCGCGGGCGGGGTGCTGGCCGCGGGCTCGGTGCTGCCGCCGGGCAAGCGCATCGGGCCGCTCGAGCTCTGGATGGGCAACCCCGCGAAGCTGGTGCGCGTGCTGACCGAGGAGCAGCGCGCCCAGGGCTTCGACCGCACCGCGCCGCATTACGTGGAACTGGCGCGCCGGCACCGCGCCTCGCTGGATACGATCGGTCACTTTGAGGAACAGGCCGCGGCGGACTAGGCTCAATCCATGAGACTGGCCGGATTCGCCCTGCTGCTCGGCCTCGCCGCCTGTGCGGGCGGGGCCCCGCCGCCGCCTTCCGCCAGCCTGCCGCCGGGCATGGTGGCGGGCGCCACCGATCCCTGGCGCTTCGCCGTGCTGGGCACCGCCCACGCCTTCGGCCGCGGCGCGCCGCCCGCGGGTGCGGAGGCCGCCCAGGCCGCCATGCTCGTCGAATACCTGGCCGCGAGCCTGC
>JBKBSR010000259.1:0-4830 GCA_046291055.1 Roseococcus sp. | reverse complement strand
ATCAAGGATTTCCGTGGCATCGCCACCCGATACGACAAGACCGCTCGTAACTTCCTCGCCGCCGTCTGCCTCGTCTCCGCCATCACCTACTGGGCGTGATTGAGTCCAGACCCTAGGCGAGATCGCGGCGCGGGCACCAGGCGTTGCGCGGACGGCCAGGGCGCGGTGGCGGCGCTGGCCACCCGCTTCACTCCCCTGAATGATTCGTTAAGGATTGCGGCCCATACCCCGCCCGGACGCGGAAAGCCCGCCCCCCGGAAGGTAAAGACAGCCATGACCTGCCCCATCCTGCACGCGCTCCGCCACGCGCCCGGCCGGCGCGCACTTCTGCTCGGCCTCGGCGCCGGGCTCGCCGCCCCCTGCCTGCCGCGCGGCGCAGCGGCCCAGGGCGGCTGGCGGCCGGCGCGGCCCGTGCGCATCATCGTGCCCTACACCCCGGGCGGCATCACCGACATCGCGGCCCGGCTACTGGCGGCGAACCTGCAGGAATCCCTCGGCCAGTCCTTCGTCGTGGAGAACCGCGCGGGCGGCGGCACCATCGTGGGCACCGAGGCCGTGGCCCGCGCGCCGGGCGACGGGCACACGCTCCTGCTCACCGGCGCGCCCTTCGCCACCAACGTCACCCTCGCGCCGCGCCTGCCCTATGACCCGGTGCGGGATTTCGTCCCCGTCACGCTCGTCGTCTCCAACCCGCTGGTGCTGGTGGTGCACCCGGGCGTGGAGGCGCGCACGCTGGGCGAGTTC
This sequence comes from Roseococcus sp., assembly GCA_046291055.1. Classification (GTDB taxonomy): domain Bacteria; phylum Pseudomonadota; class Alphaproteobacteria; order Acetobacterales; family Acetobacteraceae; genus Roseococcus. The sequence continues at coordinate 4,086 of JBKBSR010000259.1, read as the reverse complement.
CTCGCCCTCGCGCGCGCCAGGCCCGGCGCGATGCAGCTCGGCTCCGGCGGCAACGGCACCCTGCCCCACATGGCGACGGAGCTGCTCTCGCGCGAGGCGCGGGCGGAAATCACCCATGTGCCCTATCGCGGCGGCTCGGCGGCGGTGGCGGATGTGGTGGCGGGCACCATCCCGGGCATGTTCGACAACCCCTCCTCCGCCATCCCGCAGATCCGCGCCGGGCGCTTCCGGGCGCTGGCCGTCTCGGGCGCGGCGCGCAGCCCCGCCCTGCCCGATGTGCCGACCATCGCCGAGGCGGCGAACCTGCCCGGCTTCGAGGTGGTGAACTGGTTCGGCCTCTTCGCCCCCGGCACAACGCCGCCCGAGCTCGTGCAGGCCATCCACGCCGCCTTCGCGGCCGAGCTGCGCAGCGACCGCGTGCGCGAGCGCTTCGCCGCCGACGGCGTGACCACGGGCGGCAACTCCCCGCAGGAGTTCGCGGCCTTCGTGCGCGCCGAGACGGCGAAGTGGGGTGAGATCATCCGCGAGCGCAACATCCGCGCGGACTGATCGCGGGGCCCGCGCCGCCCGCGCCCCGCCGCCGTGGCGGCCGCTGGTATGTTTCTGTTTTGGCACGCCGCCGCCCGCCAACCCGGCGTGCGGATACGGGCGGCATGTCATGCCGCCCCTATCAGGGCTTCGACCTGTAGATCTCGATCATGTCGGAGAGCAGCTTCAGCGCCTCCTCCTTCGGGCGCTGGAATGCGTTGCGGCCGACGATGGAGCCGTTGCCGCCGCCGGCATGGATGGCGCGCACCTCGTCCAGCAGCGCCGCGCTGCTCTTGGCCTCGCCGCCCGAGAACACCACGAGGCGCCGCCCGTTGAAGCAGGCCTGAACCACATGGGCGATGCGGTTGGCCGCGCTCTTCACGTCCACCGGGTTCGCCTCGTAGGTCTTCTTAGCGGCGTCGAGCGAGATCGCCTCGGTAGGCGGCTTCACCTTGATGATGTGCGCCCCCAGCAGCGCCGCCATGTGGGCGGCATAGGCGCAGATGTCGAGCGCCGTCTCGCCCGCCTTGTCCAGCATCGGGCCCCGCGGGTAGGACCACACCACCACGGCGAGGCCCGCGTCCTTCGCCTCGGCGGCGAGTTCGCGCAGCTCCTCCATCATCTCGAACTGGTGTTCCGAGCCCGGATAGATGGTGAAGCCGATGGCCGAGCAGCCGAGCCGCAGCGCATCCGCCACCGTCGCCGTCACCGCCTGGTCCTTGGTGGTGGAGAGGCTGTTGGAGCTGTTGACCTTGAGGATGGTCGGCACGCAGCCGGCATAGGTGGCCGCGCCCGCCTCGATCATGCCGAGCGGGGCGGCATAGGCGTTCAGCCCCGCCTCGATCGCCAGCTCGAAGTGGTAGAGCGGGTCATAGGCCGGCGGGTTGGGCGCGAAGCTGCGCGCCGGGCCGTGCTCGAAGCCCTGGTCGACGGGCAGGATCACCATCCGCCCCGTGCCGGCAAGCCGCCCGGTCATCAGGATGCGGGCGAGGTTGGCCTTCGTGCCGGGATTGTCGCTCTCGTACCAGGAGAGGATTTCCTTGACCTTCCGCGTCAGCTTCATGGCGTCTCCTTTCGGGCGGGCCGGGGCTTTCGCGCGGTGTGCTAGGCCATTTGCCCCGCGCCGGGAAGCCCGAGCCAGCGCGCGAGATGCCGCCGCCCCTGCGGTTTGCCGAGATCCACCCGCGCGAGGTCGAGCGCCGGCGGCGCGGCCGGCCACAGCCGCGCCCCGGCCGCGGCGAAGGCCGCTTCGAGCGCGGGGAAGGCGGGCAGGGCGGGGTCGAGCACCGCCTCGCGGAAGCCGGCGCGCAGGGCCGCCAGCGCGTGGCCCGGCGCATCGCCGGCGTCGAGCACGCCGCGCCCCCAGCCGCCCCCCGCCTCGAGCAGCGCGCGGAAGCCCGCCACGCCGAGGAAGCCGGCCGCCCCCGGCGCCGAGAGGAAGCGCAGCGGCGCATCCCCGGCCAGCGCCAGCACCTGCGCCACCTCCGACGCCGCATGGACGATCACCGCGCGCGGTTGACCCTCGCCCGGCGTCATGTCAACGCTTTTCCAGGGCGAATGGGGCCGCATCGCAGCGCGGAAGGCCCCGCCGGGAGACGAGTTTGGCCGAGGACGACACCACGCTGCGCGCCGCAGAACGGCTGGAAGCCGCCGTGGAGCGCCTGATCCTGGCCATCGAGGAGCGCCTCACCGCCCCCGCCCCGCCCGCCCCCGGCGCCCCCGCCCCGGCCGGGATGGCGCCGCGGGCGGAGCTGGAGGCGCTGGCGCAGCGGCTCGACGAGACGCTGGCCCGGCTGCGCGCGGCGCTGGACGCGGGCGAGGGCTGAGGCGGTGAGCAGACAGGAGGCGCGCCGATGGGGCAGGTGACGGTCCGTGTGAACGGCTACAGCCACACGATCGGCTGCAAGGACGGCGAGGAGCAGCACGTCCAGGACCTGATCGCCCAGATCGAGGAGAAGGTGCGGGTGATCCGCGCCATGGGCGGGCAGTTCAGCGAAGCGCGGATGCTGCTGCATGTGGCCCTGCTGCTGGCCGACGAGGCGAACGACCTGCGCATCGAACTCGCCCGGCTGCGCACCCAGGGCGCCCAGGCCGCCGCCGCGCCCCAACTCCTCGCGCTGCCGCCCGAACCGCAGCCCGATCCGCGCCTCGCCGAGCGGCTGAACCGCATCGCCGAGCGCATCGAGGGGCTCGCGCAGAGCCTGGAGAAGGGCTGACCCGCCCCGCCGCCGCGCGTGGCGGCGGGATGGGCGCGAGGCCGCCCTGGCCGTTGGCGTCTGCATCCTCCCAAGGCCTGCCATAAGCAGGTGGGCGCCAGATGACCGGACCACGATCCGGCCAGCGCCAGCTCCCAGGAGTTGCGTATTGGCCCCGGGGATGTCTGTTGCCTGACGCACCGGGCCGCCTCGCCCGCTCTAGGTAGGCCCCGGGGCCGCCCGGGGCAAGCGGCGCGCGCGCCTCGTACCAGCGGCCGCTGTTTCTGACCCGTACAAAAGCGGCGCGGCCGCCGGTATGCCCTTGTTCTGGCGCGCAGCCGCCATACCAACCCTGCGCGCGACACGGGCGGGATGTCATGCCGCCCGTATCATACCAGCGGCCGCCGTTTCTGACTCGTGCGAAGGCGGCGCGGCCGTTGGCATGGCTTCGTTTCGGCACGCCGCCGCCTCGCCTGGCCCCAACGCGGCGCGCCGCGTTGGGTGGCGCCAACCCGTCGTGCATGATTCGGGCGGCACGCGATGCCGCCCAAATCACCGGCAGCTCAGGATCCGCAGGTCATAGACCGGGTGTTCGAGCATGTTCACCGCCGGCGCCTCGGCGAACATCCAGCCGCGGAAGACGGGCGGCGCGCCCGGCGGGGCGAGGCTGTCGCTGACCTCCATCCAGGCCGCGGCGTCGGGCACCTCGTCCGGCGGGCGGGCGTGGCAGGCGCGCAGCAGGATGGTGAGGGTGCCGAAGCGCAGCGGCTGGCCCACCGTGGCGGTGAGCGTCGTCACCCGCGCCGTCACCTTGTCGAGCGCCTGGATCTGCCCTGTGCGGCGCTCCACCCAGCCCTGCGCCGCGGCGAGGCAGGGGGCGAGCAGCAGCAGGGCGGCCAGGGCGGCGCGGGCGGGGCTCATCGCCGGCGGGGGCTTTCGAGCGAATCCACCAGCTCGTGCAGGATGCGGCGCATCGCCGCCTCCTCCACCCCCATCAGCACCGCGTCCTCGAAGGCGTCCTGCAGCACCTGGCGGGCCTCGGCGTGGTTCTCGGCCAGGATCTTGAGCTTCTCACGGCAGGAGACAGGCTGGCCGTCGGCGCCCGGCCAGAGGGCGGGCGGGGCGCTCATCGCCGCGCCTCGCCCCCGCCGCCGCCGTTCATCTGCGTCACCGAGAAGATGAAGCGGCCGAGCAGGCTCTCCAGGCTGATGGAGCCCTGGGTCTCGGTGATGCGGCCGCCATCGGCCAGCACCGCCTCCGCGCCCCCGGGCACGATGGCGACATAGCGGCCGCCGAGCAGCCCCTCGGACTGGATTTCGGCCGAGGAATCCCGCGGCAGGCGCAGATCGGAGCGCACGCGCAG
>JBKBSR010000258.1:0-4867 GCA_046291055.1 Roseococcus sp. | reverse complement strand
GGCGCGGCGGGCCCCTCGCCCCCGGCACGGCGGCGCGCATCTTCACCGGCGCCCCCATGCCCGAGGGCGCGGACACGGTGATGATGCAGGAGGATGCGCGGCTGGAGGGCGAGGCGCTGCTGCTGCCCCCGGGCCTCAAGCCCGGCGCCAACTGCCGCCCGGCCGGCGAGGACGTGCCTGCGGGGGCCGAGGCGCTGCCCGCAGGCACGCGGCTGCGCGCGCCCGAGATCGGGCTGGCCGCCGCGCTCGGGTTTGCGCGCCTGCCGGTGCGGCCGCGGCTCAGGGTGGGCGTGTTTTCCACCGGCGATGAGCTGGCCAGCCCCGGCACGCCGCTCGGCCCGGCGCAGACCTACGATTCCAACCGCTTCACCCTGATGGCGATGCTCGCCGCCCTGCCCGTGGAGGTGACCGACCTCGGCATCCTGCCCGACCGCGCCGAGGCCACGGCGGCGGCGCTGCGCGCGGCGGCCGGGGCGCATGACCTGCTGCTCACCTCGGGCGGCGTCTCGACCGGCGAGGAGGACCATGTGCGCGCCGCCATCGAGGGCGCGGGGCGGCTGGTGTTCTGGCGGCTCGCGGTGAAGCCGGGGCGGCCGGCGGCCATGGGGGTGGTGGCGGGCACGCCCATGCTGGGCCTGCCCGGCAACCCGGTGGCGGCGGTGGTGACCTTCCTGCACCTGGCGCGCCCGGTGATCCTGCGGCTGGCCGGCGCGCGGCCGGAGGCGCTGCCGCTGTTCCCCGCCACCGCCGATTTCGCCTACCGCAAGAAGGCCGGCCGGCGGGAATATGTGCGCGTGACGCTGCAGGGCGCCGCGGCGCGGAAATTCCCGCGCGAGGGGGCGGGGCTGCTCACCTCGCTCACCCGCTCCGACGCCTTCGCCGAACTGCCCGAGGAGGTGACCCAGGTGGTCCCGGGCGATGCGGTGCGGGTCCTGCCCTTCGCCGCCATCTTCTGACACTCTCTCCCCCGAGGGAGAGAGCCATGTCCGACCACGTCCTGATCGAGCGCGCCGGGCCCGTGCGCACCATCCGCCTGCACCGGCCGGAAAAGAAGAACGCGCTGACCCGCGCCATGTATCGCGCCATGGCCGAGGCGCTGGAGGCAGCGGCCGGGGAGGAGGCGGTGCGCGCCGTGGTGCTGGCCGGCGGCGCGGATTTCACCGCCGGCAACGACATCGCCGATTTCGCCGACGCCACCGCCCGCAGCGCCGACGGGCCCGGGGCGGGCTTCCTGTTCCTCGAGGCCCTGGCCGCCTTCCCCAAGCCCGTGCTGGCGGCGGTGCGCGGCCATGCGGTGGGCATCGGCGCGACGCTGCTGCTGCATTGCGACGTGGTGGTGGCCTCCGAGACGGCCCGGCTGATGACGCCCTTCACGAAGCTCGCCCTGGTGCCGGAGGGCGGCTCCTCCCTGCTGCTCGCCCAGCGCGTCGGGCCCGCGCGGGCGAGCTGGTGGCTGCTCTCGGGCGAGCCCTTCAGCGGGCGCGAGGCGGCGGAGGCGGGCCTCGCCACCTGCGCCGTGCCGGATGCGGAGGTGGAGGCCGAAGCCGCGCGCCGCGCCGCCCTGCTGGCCGCGCTGCCGCCGGGCGCGGTGCGGGAATCGAAGCGTCTGATCCGCGCGCCCCAGGCCGCCGCGCTGCAGGCCGCGATGGCGGCCGAGCGCGCCAGCTTCGGCGAGCGGCTGCGCAGCGCCGAGGCGCAGGCCGCCTTCGCCGCCTTCCTCAAGCGCCCGGCGTGACACGGCCGGCCGAGTGGCCGGGCGCATTGCGCCCAGGGCTGGCGCCACCCGACGCGGCACGCCGCGTCGGGGCCCGGCGTGGCGGCTGCGCGCCGAAACCAAGGCATACCGGCGGCCGCCGCCGTGAGGACACCTCTGCGCGCAAGTCTTGCGGTGCGGTGTGGCGGCGGATTCCCCGCGGCGCACAAGGCGGGGACGCTTCGGCATGGCCTGTCGGATCATCGGGCGGCAGACATGCCGCCCGCATCAGGCGCCCAGCAGCGCCCGCGCCGCGGCCGCATCGGCCGCGATCTGCGCCGCGAGCGCCGCGACATCGTCGAAGCGGCGCTCCTCACGCAGGAAATGCAGCAGCGCGACCTCCAGCTCCTGCCCGTAGAGGTCGGCCGAGAGGTCGAACAGATGCGCCTCCAGCCGCGAGACGGGATCGCCCCCGAGTGTCGGCCGGCGGCCGAGATTGGCCACGCCGGCTGCGAGGCGCCCGTCGGGAAGGCGCGCGCGCACCGCATAGACGCCGCGCGCCGGCTCGAGATGCCGGCCAAGGGGGATGTTGGCGGTGGGAAAGCCGATGGTCCGCCCGCGCGCATCGCCCCGCGTTACCGGCCCGCGGATGGCCCAGGGCCGGCCGAGCAGCGCCGCCGCGCGCTCCGGATAGCCGTCCTGCAGGGCGCGGCGGATGCGCGAGGAGCTGACGGGCCCCTCCGCGTCCGAGAGCTTGGGCACGACCGAAAGGCCGATGCCGCGCGCCTCGGCCGCGGCGCGCAGGAAGGCTGCATCGCCGCCGCGGCGGTGGCCGAAGGCGAAATCCGGCCCGCAGGCGAGGTGCCTCGCGCCCAGGGCGCGGTGCAGCACCTCCTCCACGAAGGCCTCGGCCGAGAGGGCGGCGAAGCCAGCGTCGAAGGGGATGGCGATGACGGCCCGCGCGCCGAGCGCCGCGAGCGCCGCCGCCTTGGCCGGCAGCAGGGTGAGGCGGAAGGGCGGGTCGTCGGGGCGGAAATGCTCGCGCGGGTGGGGCTCGAAGGTCAGCGCCACCAGGGGCAGATCGGGCCGGGCCTGGTGTGCGGCGCGCAGCACCTCGGCATGGCCCAGATGCACGCCGTCGAAGTTCCCGAGCGCCACCGTCCCGCCCCGCGCCTCGGGCGGCAGGGCCCGCCAGCCCTCGAGGATCACGTCTCCTTCCCGCTCATCCAGCGCGTCAGCGCCGGCGCGCGCCAGGCGGCCAGCGCGTCCAGCGCGGCCTCGGGGCTCGCGGCGCGCAGCGCGAGGCCGGCGTGCTCGGCGCGCACGAAGCCGCCCTCGGTCATGCGCCGAAGCAGCGCGAAGAACGGATCCCAGTAGCCGTCCAGGTCGAGATAGACGAGGCCCTTGCCATGGATGCCGAGCTGCGCCCAGGACTGGATCTCCACGCTCTCCTCCAGCGTGCCGATGCCGCCGGGCAGCACCACGAAGCCGTCCGAGAGGTCGTTCATCATCTGCTTGCGGACGTGCATGGAGGGCACGACATGCAGGGTGGTGACGCCCCCATGGCCGAGCTCGCGCTCCATCAGCGCCTCGGGGATCACGCCGATCACCTCCGCCCCCGCGCGCAGCGCGGCGTCGGCCACGATGCCCATGAGCCCCACCTTGCCCCCGCCATAGACGAGGCCGAGGCCGCGCGCGGCCACCGCCCGGCCCAGCGCGGCGGCGAGTTCGGCATGGCGCGGGTCGCGCCCCGGCTGCGCGCCGCAGAACACGCAGACGCGGCGCAGCCCCGCGCCCCGGCCGGGCCTGTCGTCAGGCACGGGCCTGCACCATCACCTGCGCCTCGCCCTCCACCACCGGCTTGCCCTTGACGGTGCAGACCGTCTCGAGCGTGGCGCGGCGCCTGGCGGGGTCGAGGGCGGTGACGGTGACGCGCGCCGTCACCGTCTCGCCGATCCGCACCGGGGCGCGGAACTTCAGGCTCTGGCCGAGATAGACGGTGCCCGGCCCGGGCAGCTTCGTGCCGAGCACGGTGGAGATCAGGCTCGCCGAGAGCATGCCGTGCGCGATGCGCTCCTTGAACATGGAGGCGGCCGCCGCCTCGGCGTCGATGTGCACGGGGTTGGTGTCGCCCGAGACGGCGGCGAAGAGCAGGATGTCCGCCTCCGTGATGGTCTTGGAGAAGCTCGCCGTCTGGCCGACGGCGAGATCCTCGAACGCGATTCCGTCCATGGGCTGCCCCTTTCGCTGCGCCGCGCCATCTAGAGCGGATCGCGCATGGCGGGAATCAGCCATGGCGCGAATCCGCTGCTGATGACGGGGCGAGAGCGGTGTCCAGTCATCCGCACACCGCTCTAGCGCAGGCCGGGGCGGCGCGGAATCGCCGCGGGCGCGCTCAGGCGGCGGCGGGCTCGGCCCCGGCCGGCGCGGCGGGCGCGGCGCCGGCCCGGGCGGGCCCGGCCAGCCGCTCGATCCGCCAGGCGGCGTAGGTCAGCAGGCCGGCCGCCGCCACCAGCAGCGCGTTGCCGGGGCCGGGATGCACGAAGGGCTGCCGCTCGCCCGAGAGGCGCATGAGATCGGCCCGCACCGTGCCCCAGGCGTAGAGCGCCGAGAGGAAGGTGGAGAGGGCCGGGACGAACAGCATGATGATCGCCCCCGCCGCGATCGCCTGCCGCCAGGGCCGCAGCGCGGGCAGGGCGGCGGCCGCCAGCAGCAGCGCCAGCGCCGCCATCTCGATGGCGGTGAAGACCGGCAGCACCTGCCAGGTGGTCAGCGCCACCACGCCGCCGCGGCCGTTCACCTGGATGGCCGGCAGGAGGCTCGCCGCCACCGCCAGCACCACGCCGAGGACGAGCAGGGCCATCGCCAGCCCGTCACGCTGCTCCCTTGCCTGCATGGACCTCTCTCCCTTGTGTTTCCGTCGGATGGGCGCGAGGTAATGCGCGTGCCATTCGTAAACAAGGGGGCTGCCATGTGGATATCGCAATCCCGGCTGGGCGGGCCGGGCGCGCGCCGGCATGATCGGCGCATGAGCCTTCGATTCCTGGCGGTTTTCCTGGCGCTGCTGCTCGCCCACCCCCCGCGCGCGCCGGCGCAGGACCTCTCGGGCCATGGCGGGCCGGTGCGGGCGCTCGCGGTGCTGGAGGGGCGGCTCGCCTCCGCGGGCTTCGACCA
>JBKBSR010000257.1:0-4936 GCA_046291055.1 Roseococcus sp. | reverse complement strand
GTACCACATGGCGCTTCCCGGCCGAGAAGCGCGCCGCGTTCTCCGCCCCGCGCGCGGCGGTCTCGGCGGTGACGCGCGCCGCCCGGCCCCATTCGCCGAAGGAGAGGCCGAAGGCCGTGTAGGTCACCCACAGCCAGAGCGCGGCGAGGCCGATGCGCGCCGCCAGCGCGCCGGAAGGGCCGAGCCCGTCCGCGAGGGAGCTGGTGAGGGCGCGCGCCAGCAGCGGCCCGGCCGCCCCGGCTTCCGCCCCCGGCAGCTCGGCCAGCAGCGCCGCGCCGAGCGGCAGGGCCAGCAGCAGCGCGGCGAGGCGCAGCGGCAGCAGCCGCAGCCCGCGCTGGGCGGCAAGGCGCAGCGCCCAGGCGAGCAGCACGAGACCGGGCAGGAAGGCCATCCAGCCCACGCCCTGGCGCAGCACATCCGCCACCATCGCGCCCGGGGTGGAGAGCAGGTTCCCCACCGGCCGCGCCGTGGCGGTGGAGAGCGAGGGGTCGGCCGGGTCGTAGCTCGCCACAGCGAGCAGCAGCGCGAGGCCGCACAGCCCCAGAAGCAGGGCGGCGAACTCGCCGAGGCGGCGCGCGATGGCCGCGCGCACGGCCGGCGAGGCGAAGCGGCGCGGGGCGGCCGCGGCGGAGGTGGCGTCGCGCGCCATGGCGGTCGGACCTCGTCGGGGGGAGGTTCGGGACAGCCGGGGGGACGTGAAGGATATCAGCCCCGGCCGCGCGCCGCTACAGCCCCTCGAACAGCTCGGTGGAGAGGTAGCGCTCGGCGCTGGAGGCGGCGATGCCGAGGATCAGCCTGCCCGCCATGCCCGGCCGGGCGGCCAGGCGGCGCATCGCCGCCAGCACCGCGCCGGTGGAGATGCCGACCGCGATGCCCTCGGCGCGCGCCGCCTCGCGCGCGGCGGCGAAGGCCTCGCGCTCGGCCACCCGCTCCACCCCGTCGAGCGCGGCGAGCTCCAGCACCGCCGGGCAGAAGCCCGCGCCGATGCCCTGGATGCGGTGCGGCCCCGGCTCGTCGCCGCTCAGCACCGCGGATTCGGCCGGTTCCACGCCGATGACGAGGAGTTCGGGCCGGCGCGGCTTCAGGGTGCGCGCCACGCCGGTCAGCGTGCCGCCCGTGCCGATGCCGCCGACCACCGCATCCACCGCCCCGGCCGTGTCGCGCCAGATCTCCTCGGCGGTGGTGCGGGCGTGGATGGCGGGGTTGGCGGGGTTGTCGAACTGCCGCGCCATCCAGGCGTGCGGCGTGCGGGCCACGATCTCCTCGGCGCGCTGGATGGCCCCGGCCATGCCGCGCTTGGCGGGGGTGAGCTCCAGCTCCGCGCCCAGGTGGCGCATCATCTTGCGCCGCTCCAGCGAGGCGCCGTCGGGCATCACCACGATCAGCCGGTAGCCCTTGGCCGCCGCCACCCAGGCCAGCGCGATGCCGGTGTTGCCGGAGGTGGGCTCGACGATCACCGACCGGCCGGGGGCGATCTCGCCGCGCGCCTCCGCGTCCTCGACCATGGCGAGGCCGATGCGGTCCTTCACGCTGCCGCCGGGGTTGAGGAACTCGAGCTTGAGCGCGAGGCGCGCGCCGGCCTCGGCCGAGAGGCGGGGAAGCAGCACGGCGGGGGTGTTGCCCACGGCGGCGAGGATGCCGGGCAGAAGCCGCCCGGCGGGGGGCGTGGTCGCGTCCATGCGCCCTTCCTAGACGCTGCCGGGCCGCGCCGGAATCGGCGGAGGCCGGGCCGGGCTCACGAATCGGCGGTGATGTTCGCCCGGCGGATCACCGCGCCCCAGCGCTCCAGCTCCTCGCGCATGTGGCGGGCCAGCACATCGGGGCCGCCGCCCAGCGCCTCCACCCCGTTGCGCTCCAGCGTGGTGCGCGTCTCCGTCTCGGTGAGCGAGGCGGCGAAGATGGCCGCAAGCCGCTGCGCGATGGCCGCGGGCAGGTTGGCGGGGCCGAACAGCGCCCACCAGCCCTCGGCGTTGATCCCGGGCAGCCCCTGCTCGGCGAAGGTGGGCACCTGGGGCAGCAGCGGGCTGCGCTGCGCGCCGGTGATGCCGAGGCCGATGAGCTGCCCCGCCTCGATCTGCGCGCGCACGAACTGGGTGTGGTAGAACATCGAATCGAGCGTGCCGTTCAGCGCGTCCGTCATGGCGCGCGCGCCGTCGCGGTAGGGCACATGGGTGGTGTTCGTGCCCGTCGCCTCGCTCATCACGGCGTGGTTGAGGTGCCCCGCCGTGCCGGTGCCCGAGGTGCCGACAGAGAGCGGGCGCGCGCGCGCCAGCGCCACGAACTGCTCCATGTTGCGCGGGCCGAGCTGCGGGCGCACCACGAGCAGCAGCGCCGTCTTGGAGTGCAGGAACAGCGGCGTGAAGTCGCGCAGCGGGTTGTAGGCGAGGCCCGGCATCAGGTGCGGGTTCACCGCATGGGTGCCGATGGTGCCGAGCAGCAGCGTGTGCCCGTCCGGCGGCGATTGCGCCACGAACTGCGAGCCGATGGTGCCCCCCGCCCCGGCGCGGTTGTCCACCACCACCGTATGCCCGTTGAGCGCGCGGGAGAGTTGCCCCGCGATCATCCGGCCGATGATGTCGGTGCTGGTGCCGGCCGCGAAGGGCACGACGAGGCGGATCGGGCGGTCCGGCCAGGCCTGGGCCCGGCCGGCGCCGCCCGCCGCGAGGGCGGGCAGGGCGAGGCCGGCGGCGAGGGCGGTGCGGCGGTTCATGGCGCGTCATCCCGTCTGGATATATTCCCCGGATCGCACAGCAGCCGGCCCTCGCGCAAGGCGAGGCAGGCCTCGGGGAACTCCGTCGTGAAGGCCGCGCCCTCCTCGGCCAGCGCCCCCAGCACCCGGTCGAGGTGGCGCATCGCGTCGGCGCGCAGGTCGTGCAGCACCATCAGCACCGGGGCGTCGGCGGCGCGGCAGAGGGCGAGGGCGCGCGCGGGCCAGCCCTCGGGGTCGTCCCAGTCGCGCGGGACGGCGTTCCACAGCACCACCGTGTAGGCCCCGGCCATGAGGTGGGCCAGCGCGGCGCGGCGCAGCAGATGCGGTCCCAGCGCGCCGCCGCCGCCATTGGGGCGGAACAGGCGCTGGCGGTTGAGCGGGCCGAGCAGCGCCTCGGCCGCCGCGATCTCCTCCACCGCCTCGGCCGGCGGGCGCAGGCCGAGCGGCGCGCCATGGGTCAGGGTGTGGTTGCCGATGCGGTGGCCCTCGGCCAGGGCGCGCTCGGCGAGCGCCCGGCGGGCGGGGTCGCGCAGCTTCTCGCCGATGACGAAGAAGGTGGCGGAAAGGCCGCGCCGGGCCAGCACCTCCAGCACCAGGGGGGTGGCCTCGGGCTCGGGGCCGTTGTCGAAGGTCAGGCAGATGGGCTGCACCGCCCCCTTCTAGGCGGGCCGGGCCGGGCTGGGAACGCCGCGCCCTTCGGGCGCTTTGCCCTGCCGCGCCGCGATGCTAGGGAAACAGGCCCAACAGGCGGCGATTCGTGCCGGGCAGCGGCGGGAAGGGGACCGGGAGATGAAGTTCAGCGTCGAGCGCGCCATCCTGCTCAAGGCCCTCGGCCACACCCAGTCCGTGGTGGAGCGCCGCAACACCATCCCCATCCTCTCCAACATCCTGCTGGACGCGACGAAGGAGGGCGTGCTGCGCCTGACCGCGACCGACATGGAGATCGCGGTGGTGGAGGAAGTGCCCGGCGTGCAGGTGGCCCGGCCCGGCCGCACCACCGCCCCCGCCGCCACCCTCTACGAGATCGTGCGCAAGCTGCCCGAGGGCGCGGTGATCGAGCTCGACCACGCGGGCGGGGACGCGCCGCTCAAGCTGCGCGCCGGCAAGTTCAACACCACCCTGCAGGTGCTGCCGGTGGAGGATTTCCCCTCCATGACCGAGGGCGCCCTGCCGCACGCCTTCAAGCTGGAGGCGGCGAAGCTGCGCGGCATGATCGACCGCACGCGCTTCGCCATCTCGACGGAGGAGACGCGCTACTACCTCAACGGCATCTACCTGCACGTGGCCGAGAGGGAGGGGCGCAAGGTGCTGCGCGCCGCCGCCACCGACGGCCACCGCCTCGCGCGCGTCGAGGAGGATCTGCCCGAGGGCGCGGGCGCCATGCCCGGCGTCATCATCCCGCGCAAGACGGTGAACGAGCTGCGCAAGCTCGCCGAGGAGACGCGCGACGAGATCGAAATCCGCCTCTCCGACACCAAGATCAGCTTCCGCATCGGGCCCGTCACCCTCACCTCCAAGCTCATTGACGGCACCTTCCCGGACTACGAGCGCGTGATCCCGCGCGGCAACGACAAGGTGCTGGAGGTGGCGAAGCAGCCCTTCGCCGAGGCGGTGGGGCGCGTCGCCTCCATCTCCTCGGAGCGGTCGCGCCCGGTGAAGCTCTCGCTCGACCGCAACCACCTGCTGCTCACCGCCTCCTCCGCCGAGACGGGCCAGGCGCAGGAGGAGCTGGACGAGGACGTGGTGAGCTACGCCGCCGCCCCCATCGAGATCGGCTTCCAGGCGCGCTACCTGGCCGACATCACCGACCAGGTGGGCGACATGCTGCGCTTCCGCTTCTCCGACGGCAGCGCGCCCACCCTGGTGCAGGATGCGGGCGACGACGCGGCGCTCTACGTGCTGATGCCCATGCGGGTCTGACGCGGCGGGCGTGCTGCGCCTCACCCGCCTGCGCCTCAGCCGCTTCCGCAACCACCATGCGCTCGAGCTGCGCTTCGCCGCGCGGGCGGTGGTGTTCACGGGACCGAACGGGGCGGGCAAGACGAATCTGCTGGAGGCGATCTCCCTGCTCGGCCCCGGGCGCGGGCTGCGCGGCGCGCGCGTCTCGGAACTCGCCGAGGGCGGCAGCGGGCCCTGGGCCGTCAGCGGCCGCTTCGAGGACGCGGTGGGCCCCTTCGAGATCAGCGTCGGCGCGGCCACGGAGGGGGGGGCCCAGCGCCACACATT
>JBKBSR010000256.1:0-4937 GCA_046291055.1 Roseococcus sp. | reverse complement strand
GGCGAGACCGGCCCGCCCTCGGCCCGAAAGAGCCCGCCGAGCCAGGAGCCGATGCCGTCGAACCAGCTGCCGGCGCCGAGGCTGGTGAGGCCGGCGGAGACCGCGTTGCCGAGCGGCTCGGTGATGGTGCGCCGCGCGATGATGCGGGTGATGTCCTGCAGCAGGCCCTGCATGACCTTCGACAGCTTGTCGCCGCGCACGATCGCGTCCTCGAAGGCGGAGGAGAACGCGAAGCCGAGCTCCCGCGCTGCCTCCCGCGTGCCCTCGGTGCTGCGCTGGAGGCGCCGCTCGGCCTCCTCCAGATCCTCCAGCGCGCGCTGCGCCTCCCGCCCGATCGTCTCGTCGGGGATCGGCCGGCCAGCGCGTTCGGCGCGCTGCACCAGGTCGGCGAGCCGCTCCAGCCGGCGCTGGTAGCGCTCATGGGCGGTCTCGTTGTCCTGGATCAGGCGCTCGCGCTCGCGCAGCAGGTCGTTCAGCTGCCGCTCGGCGTCACGCGCCTCCCGCGCGCCCTCGGTGCTGGTGCGGCGCACTGCGGCGATACGCGGTTCCAGCCGGCGCAGCGCCTCGTCGCGCTCCTGCAGCGCGAGGGTCTCCAGGCGGGTCCGCTCGGCGGCGGTGACCGCGCCGGCCGCCTCCGCCTCGCGCAGCCGGCGGACCCGCTCCTCGTATTCCCGGTTGATCCGGAAGCGGTCGTCGAGGTCGCGGGTGAGCTCCTGGACGTCCTGCGTGGCGCGGCGGCGGCGGGCATCGGCGGCGGCCTGGCCGGCGCGCTCCTGCTCCTCGAGGCGACGGTTCAGCGATTCCCGCTCGGCGGTGTCGATCTCGGCGAGGGTCGCGAAGTAGTCCCGCCGCAGCTCCTCCAGCCGAGCGCGGCTGTCGACGCCGGCCTGCTGCTCGGCGGTGCCGACCAAGCCCGGACGAATGCTGCCGCGGCGGACTGGGGTGCGCAGGCTGTCGCGGCCGTCGCCCTCGCTTTCCAGTCGGCCGATCTGCGCCGAGAGCGCCTCGGCCTGGCGGCGCAGGCCGGCGAGGCGCTCCTCCTCGCTGCGCAGGCCGGCGCCCTGGCGGACGCTGTCCACGGCGCGCGCCGCAGCCGAGAGCGCGCGGGCCAGCGCGTTGGACAGGCCGATGGCGCGGTCGAGCTGGCCTAGGAAGTTCTCGGTCGCCGCGGTCAGCTGGCCGAAGGCGCGGCCGAGCGAGAGCGGCGCGCGGTCGAGCTCCGCGCCGAGGCGCTCCGTGGCGCGCAGCAGCGCCGGGAAGACCCGCTCGGCGGTGAGCTTGCCCTCGGAGCCGAGCTTGCGCAGTTCGCCGATCGAGACGCCGAGTTCGCGGGCCAGGCCCTCGGCCAGCAGCGGCATGGCCTCGAGGATGGAGCGGAGCTCGTCGCCCTGCAGCACGCCGGAGGCCAGTGCCTGGGCGAGCTGCAGCGTGGCCGAGGAGATCTCCTGCGTGGAAGCGCCGGAGACGATGGCGACGCGCTGCAAGCCGCCGACCAGGCGGACCACCTGGTCGGAGGTGGCGCCGATCTCGCGCGCGGCGATCGAGAAGCGCTGGAAGGCGTCGACGCTCTCGGACACCGCGACGCCGGTCTGGAGCGCGTTCCGGTACAGCGCCTCGTAGACCTGACCCGCGCGCTCGACCGAGCCGGTGGCGTTCTGCAGACGCGACAGGCCCTGGGTGAGCGAGTCGCCAGCCTGGACCAAGGCGCGGGCCGCCACCGCCACGCCGGCGATCTGGATGCCGCGGGTGGCGACGTCGAGCAGTTCGAGGGAGCGGGAGGCGCGCTCGGCGCCGCCCTTGATCTGGTCGAGGGAGCGCTGGCCGGTCTCGCCGACCTCGCGCAGCCCGGCCTTGACCCGGGCGGCATCGTCCAGCGAGAGGCGCACCGAGACGCGGCGAGTGGCGTCGGCCATGTCAGCTCGTCTCCCCCTCGCGGCGGGCGGCGCTGCCCTCGGCCATGCCTGCGCGGATGGCGAGCAGCAGTTCGGCGGCGGCCCATCCCGCCGCACCGAGGTCGCGCGCCGCGGCGAGCGCGCCGGCGGTGTCGAGGGTCAGGCCGGCCATCGTGACCTCGGCACAGGCCGTCCCTGCGGCCCAGCAGGCGTGGCCTTCGACGCTGGTTGGCGCGTGTGCTGCGTAGGGGCAGGCGTCGGCGCAGTCGCGGCCGAGGGCGGCGCAGCCGCGGCAGTATTCGGGCCCGCGGCCGAAGTGCCAGGCGGCGCGGGCCCTCAGCCGTTTCCCTCGGCGACCACCACGGCGGCGGGTGCAGTGGCGCGGTCCCAGAAGGCGGCAGCAATGTCGTCGAGGTCCATGAGGCGCTCGACAGCCTCGGGCGAGAGCGGCAGAGGCTTGCCGGCGGCATCGCCGACGCCCTCCCAGGCGGTGACCGCGTGGCGGGCGAGTGCCTTGACCAGGAATGCGAAAGACAGGCCGCGCGACATGTCGGGATCGAGGTCCGGATCCGCGATCCGGATCGCGGCGAGACGGCGTGCTGCCGCGGCCTGGGCGGCTGCCATCAACGCGGTCGTCACAGGCCGGATCTCCACGCGGACGCCGCGCGGCAGGTCGAGCCAGTACGGCTCGGCCGGGAGGTCGAGGGTAAGCATGCGATTCTCCGTTCGAGAAAAGGCGGGCAATGCGGATCAGCAGGCCCCTGTGCGGTCCGCAGAACAGCGCTGAGCATCACAAGCCTGCCTCGGGGCATCAGGCGACGCGTCGAGATGGCGGAGTGCGCGTGGGGTGCTGCAGCCGTACTCGGCCCGGAGCAGACGCCCACGCCATGGCTGACGGCACCCAACCAGAGGGGGGGCTTTTAAGATACCAATGGTCGGCTATATAGATGACCTCAGGTCACTTGTGGGGCGCCCGTGTCGCAGACGATCTTCATCACCGGCATCAGCTCAGGCATTGGCGAGGCCACCGCGCGGCATTTCGCCGCGAAGGGGTGGAACGTCGTAGGGACGGTCCGTCGCACGGACGACGCGGTATCTATGGGCGGTGCGCCCAACATGCGCATCCTGCCGCTCGACGTGACCGACGAGGCAGGGGTCGCCCGCACCGCCGACGCGGCCTTCGCCGCCTTCGGCCGCGTGGACGTCGTCGTGAACAATGCGGGCTACTTCCAGATGGGCCCGCTCGAGACTTCGACGATGGAGCAGATCCGCGCGCAGTACGAAACCAACGTCTTCGGCCTCATCGCGGTGACCAGGGCCTTCCTGCCGCGGCTCCGCGAACAGGGCTCGGGCCTCTTCGTCAACATCGCCTCGACGAGCGCGGAGAACGGCTATCCCTTCGGCTCCGTCTATTCCTCGACCAAGGCGGCGGTGGCGGCGTTGACCGAGGCGCTGAACGTCGAACTCGCCCCGGTCGGCCTGAACGCCAAGGCCGTGTTTCCGGGCCTGCATGCGACGCGGATCTTCACCAAGGTCGACCTCGCGCCATCAATCCCCGAGGGCTATCGCGCGCTGCTGTCCCTGTTCATGCGGCAGCAGAGCTCCGTGCGCGGCAGCCGGCCGGAACGGGTGGCGGAGGTGATCTGGCAGGCGGTGCATGACGGCCGGGCCGACCGGGTCCGCTACTACGCCGGCCCGGACGCGACGATGATCCCGCGCGCCAAGCGCATCCTGGGCGGCGCGGGCTATTGGCGCTTCTTCCGGCGGACGCTGCTGCAGGGGCCGGGCCCTGTCACGCGTCGGCTCACGCCGCAGGGCGACATGCCGGTCGAGCTGGGCGCCAACCTGCGCGCCCTGCAGCACGGCGCATGACGGCGCCCACGCGCGAGCGGTACCAGCGGGCCAGGCGCCCGGGCGAGAAGGAGGCGCGCCGGGAGGCGATCCTCGGCGCCGCCGCGCGCCTGATCGAAGGCACCGACCCGCAATCGGTCACCCTCAACGGCATCGCGGCGGAAGCCGGGCTCTCGAAGCCGAACCTCTACCGCTACTTCCAGAGCCGGGAGGAGATCCTGCTCCACCTCTTCCTCGACGACCTGCGCAGCTTTGCCGCCGAGGTCGCGGGGAAGCTGGACGCCGTGCACGAGGGCGTTGCGCCCGAGACGCTGGCCGACATGCAGGTGGACGCCTACGCCTCGCGGCCGCGGCTCTGCCGGTTCCTGGGGCTGATCGCGTCCGTGCTCGAACAGAACGCCTCGGAGCGCGTACTGCGCGAGGTGAAGGTCTCCACGCTTGAGACCGCCCGCATGCTCGCCGCTGCGCTGCATCGCGCCAGGCCGGAGCTCCCGGTCGAGCAATGCCTCTGGTTCAACAGCACGGTGGCGCTCTTCGTGGCGGGCCTCTGGCCGCCGGCCCATCCCTCGGCAGCGGTGGGAGCCTTGCTAGGAGAGCCCCAGTTCGAGGCCCTCCGTCCCGACTTCCGCCGAGACCTGCGCACGACAATCCTGACTTTGCTGGCCGGGCTTCGAAGCGGCTAGTCGCGCCGAGTATCGGCCTCACGCATACTCCGTCCCCGCCTGCTGGTTCTTCAGCACCGCCGTCATCATGCGGGTCGCCGTGGCGTTGAAGGCTGCGCGGAACTCGAAGCTCGCCTCGACGCCCGCCGGCCCCTCGATCGGAGTCTTGGCGAGCGCGAGGTAGACCTCGTGCAGCGTGAAGGTGAGGCTGCGGTTGGCATCGATGGTGAACGCGAAGGCGAACTCCGCCGCCGTGCCGTTCTGCGCCTGCGTCAGCAACGTGGTGTCCGCGAAGCGCGCAGTGATCTGGCCGGTCGCACGCGCGATGCCGGGATCCGCGCCCTCGATCTTGCGGTCGGCGCGGATGGTGCGCACCGCCTCGACGCTGTTCGAGTAGGCGAGCCGCGCGCCGGTGACCTGCGCCAGCGCGGAGCCAGCGCGGCTGATCGAGCCCTGCGCCTTGTTGAAGGCGGTGTAGGCCGCCGAGACAGGCGTGCCGCCGGAGGAGGAGCCGGAGCGCGTCGAGCCCTGG
>JBKBSR010000255.1:0-4949 GCA_046291055.1 Roseococcus sp. | reverse complement strand
CCGCCGGTGGCGAGCCAGGGGGGTGCATTGTGGTTGATCGCGACCCGCCCGTCGGGCGCGACGATCACGCTGTCGCTGCCCTTGAGCAGCACCACCGCGCCCGTCGCCGCCGCGGCGGCGCGGGCGGCGGCCAGCCGGTCCTCGCCGGGCGGGCCGAAGAGGCGCGCGAACTCGCCCGCATGGGGGGTGAGCAGGGCCGCCCCGCGCAGCGCCTCCACCGCGCCCGCGCAGGCGGAGAGCCCGCCCGCATCCACCACCACCCGCCGCCCCGCGGCGATCAGCCGCTCGATCGTCCGGCGCGTGCGCCCCTCCGGCGGCAGACCGGGCCCGACCAGGAACACCTGCCGGCGCGCATCGGCGAGCAGGAGCGGCAGCAGCGCCTCCTCCCCCTCCGCCTGCACGACCAGCGCGCCGGGTTCGGCGATACGGTGACCGCGCGCCGTCTCGGCATCGGCGCAGGCGAGGGTGACCAGCCCCGCCCCCGCCCGCCGCGCCGCCCGCGCCGCGAGCCGCGCCGCCCCGGCCATGGCGTCGCCGGAGAGCACCGTCACATGGCCGCGCGCGTGCTTGTGGCTGCGCGCATCGGGGGCGGGTATGCGCCACAGATGCGGCCCGTTGGCGAAGGCGCGCGGGGCGATCCCAGCCAGCACCGAGGGCGGCAACCCGATATCGGCCAGCACCGTCTCGCCGCAGAGATCGCGCCCGGGCAGCAGCAGATGGCCGGGCTTGAGCCGGAAGAAGGTGACGGTCAGCGCGGCCTGGGGCGCGACGCCGCGCACCGCGCCCGTGGCCCCGCAGACGCCGCTCGGCATGTCCACCGCCACCAGGGGCGCGCGCACGGCGCCCAGCACCTCCGCCGCCAGCCCCTCCACGGGGCGTGCGAGCCCCGCGCCGAACACCGCATCCAGCACGAGCCCCGCGCGCGCCAGGCTCGCCGGGGCGAAGGGCCGGAGGGGGCCACGCCAGCGCGCCGCCGCGCCGGCCGCATCGCCGCCCGGGCGGGGAGGGGCGAGCGGCGCGACGGCGACATCCCAGCCCGCGCGCTCCAGCCACCGCGCGGCGACATAGCCATCGCCGCCATTGTTGCCCGGACCGGCCAGCACGAGCACGGGACAGGGGCGGAAGCGCGCCATCACCGCCCGCGCCACGGCCCGGCCCGCCGCCTCCATCAGCGCGGGGCCGTCGCCGGCCAGCGCGTCGGCCCGCGCCATCTCCTCGGGCGTGAGCAGTTCGGGGGCGTCTTGCGGAATCTTCATGGATGCGGAAAAATGAATAAAGCAATCAGGGAGGGGCTCATCATCATGAGCAAAGCCTACAGCAGCGAACGCCACATCCACGAACTCTACGCGGACGACCCAGAGCGCGCCGACGCGCTGGTCTGGGGCCGGCGCGGCGCGCTGAAGGGCGCCGCCCTCGCGGCCATGGGGGCGGCGGTGGGCGGGGCGATCCCCTTCGCGGGCTCCATGCCCTCGGGCACGCTGCCCGCGCTCTTCGCGCGCCCCGCCGCCGCGCAGTCCGGCAGCGGGGGGCCGCAGATGATGCGCCTCGAGGGCAAGGTGGACCTGATCCTCCTCGGCGAACGCCCGCTGGTGCTGGAGACGCCGGAGCACGAGCTGGACGACGCCGTCACGCCCTATTCCAAGTTCTTCGTGCGCAACAACGGCCAGACGCCGCAGCCCTTTCAGGGCGAGGCGAACGCCTGGCGCATCACGGTCGAGGGCGAGGTGGGCAGCCCCCTCACCCTCACGCTCGGCGAGCTCAGGAGCCGCTTCCAGAACGTGACGCGCCAGCTCCAGATGGAATGCGGCGGCAACGGGCGCAGCTTCTTCGCCCCGCAGACGCGCGGCAACCAGTGGGGCAACGGCGCGATCGGCAACGCGGAATACGTCGGCGTGCGGCTGCGCGACGTGCTGCAGGCAGCGGGGCTCGGCCCCAATGCGCGCTTCACCGGCCATTTCGGCGCGGACCCGCACCTCTCGGGCGATCCGAACCGTCAGGCCATCAGCCGCGGCATGCGCATCGAGAAGGCGATGGACGAGGACACGCTCATCGTCTGGCAGATGAACGGCCAGCCCCTGCCGCACATCCATGGCGGGCCGGTGCGGCTGCTGGTGCCTGGCTGGCCGGGCAGCCTCAGCCAGAAGTGGCTCACGCGCATCCTGATCCGGCCCGACGTGCACAACGGGGCGGGCATGGGCGGCACCAGCTACCGCATGCCGGTGCGGCCCATCGTGCCGGGCAGCAACAATGACGGGCGCGACTTCGCGGAGATGGAGAGCATGCCGGTGCGCTCCATCCTCTCCTCGCACGCGCATGGCACGCGGCTTCCGGCGGGCACGCGCCACCTCGACATCCGCGGCGCGGCCTGGGCGGGCGACCACACGGTGCGCGCCGTGCATGCCAGCGTGGACTTCGGCGCCACCTGGCAGGAGATGCAGGTGGCGGCCCCCGCCAACCGCCACGCCTGGCAGCGCTGGCAGGGCCGCGTGACCTTCCCCTCCGACGGCTACTACGAGATCTGGTATCGCGCCACCGACAGCCAGGGCCGCATGCAGCCGCACAGCCCGGCGAACTGGAACCCGCAGGGCTACGGCGCGAACCCGATCAGCCGCATCGCGGTGCTGGTGGGCTGATGCTGCGCGTGGTGATGATGCTGGCCGCGCTCGGGGTGGGCGCGGCCGTGGCGCAGCAGGGCGGCCAGAGCCTCGACGCCGTGACGCAGGCGCAGGAGGATCCCTCGATCCTTCCAGCCGGCGAGGGGCAGGAGGAGACCTTCTACGCCTGCACCGCCTGCCACAGCACCGCGATCATCCGCCGCAGCAGCTTCGCCCGCGACCAGTGGGACCGGCTGATGGACTGGATGAGCGAGGTGCACGGCATGAGCCCGCTGGAGGGCGAGGAGCGCACGCTGATCGTGAACTACCTCGCCCGGCATTTCGGGCCGCGCCCGGCGGCGCGGGGGCGCAACCCCTTCCTCAACTGATCGCCCGGGCTGCTGCGCGCCCGGGCCGGGATCACACCCGCCCGAGCGCGTAGCCCCGGCCCATCACATAGGCCGTGAGGCTCTCCACGTCGCGCTCCTGGGTGGTGATGCGGTAGCGCACCAGGTCGCGGATGGAGACGATGCCCGCGAGGCGCCCCTGGGCGTCCACCACCGGCAGGTGACGGAAATACCCCGCGTCCATGATCTCCATGGCCTCGTCCACCGTGCAGGCGGGGGTGACGACCTGGACCTCCTGCGTCATCAGCGCCGAGACGGGCATGGCCATCAGCGCCGCCCCGTGCCGCGTCAGGCCGCGCACCACGTCGCGCTCGCTGAGGATGCCGACCAGCCGCCCCTCCTCGTCGCAGACGACCACGGCGCCGATGCGCCGGCGCGAAATGATCTCGGCGGCCTCGGCCACGGTGGAACCGGGCGGGACGGAGATCACGCTGGCGCCCTTCTGGCGAAGCACGGCGGCGACGGTCATGGGCCACTCCTGAGCGGCGGGGTCGGGTTTACGTCCGATTAACCGATCCCGTGGCTCGGAGTTGGAGGAAAGCGCCGGATGACGCCGAATTCACCCCGCGCTGAGCCGGCGTTCAGCCGCCGGGCGAGCGCTCGCGCAGCCTCAGGCGGTCCATCTCCGGCACGGGCTGGCCCGCGTCCACGAAGGCCTGCTTCAGCGCCGCGAGGTTGGGGGCGAAGATGCCCTCGCGGTTGGCCACGCACCACTCCCGGCTTTGCGCCGGCATGCGCAGGGATCCCTGGAAGCGCGGCATCACCCAGCGCGCGAACAGCTCGTAGCTGCGCAGGGTCTGCTCGCGGTCGGCCCATTCATGGCTGCGGAACAGCACGCCGCCCGCGCCGCCCTCGGTGAAGGCAAGCAGCCGCGCGATGCCCTCGGCCACCGTGTCCGGGCTGCCCACCAGCGTGGTGCCCGCGCGCAGCCCATCGCCGAGCGGATCCTCGCTGCGCGTGGGCGGGCGGCCCAGCGTCTCGCCGAAATAGGTCTCGGTCTCCAGCCGCTCGCCGGCGCGCACCTCGCGCATCGCGCGCTCGTCATCCTCGGCGCAGTGCATGTTGACGACGAGGCGCCAGTTGGCGCGGTCCATGCGCTGGCCGTGCTTCGCGGCCTCCGCCTCGGCCATGCGCCACTGCTCGGCGAGCTTCTGCGGCCCGCCGGGCAGCCCGGCGCCGAGCGAGATCAGGCCGAGCCCGTGCTTCGCCGCCGCCAGCGCCCCCGCGGGCGTGGTGGAGGAGGCGACGCTGATCGGAAAGCGCGGATGCGTGTAGGGCGCGAGATGCAGCCGCGCCTGCCGCAGCTCGAACCAGTCGGTCTTCATGGTGACCGGCTCCTCGCAGGCCAGCAGCGCCATGATGGCCGAGAGCGCCTCCTCCATGCGCGGCCGCTGCGTCCTCGCCTCGATCCCCATCATGTAGGCGTCGGAGACGAGCGCGCCCGGCCCGCAGCCCAGCATGGCGCGGCCGCGCGTCATGTGGTCGAGCTGGACGAAGCGCTGCGCGACCAGGAAGGGATGATGGTAGGGCAGCGAGGTGACGCCGGAGCCGAGGCGGATGTGCTTCGTGCGCTCGGCCGCGGCGGCGATGATCAGCTCGGGGCTGGCGATCGTCTCCCAGCCCGCCGAGTGGTGCTCGCCGATCCAGGCCTCGTCGTAGCCGAGCGCGTCCAGCGCGACCAGCAGCTCGATGTCGCGCGCCAGCGCCAGCGTGGGGTTGTCGCCCAGCCGATGGAAGGGGGCGAGGAAGATCCCGAACTTCAGTCCGGCATGGGGCATGGGTGTTCCTCCTGCGCGAAGGCTGGCCGGGCGGCGCGCCGCGGTCAACGCCGCGCGGCCTTCGCCGCCGCACCCCTTGCCGGCGCGCGGCCTTCGCCGCCGCACCCCTTGCCGGCGCGCGGCCTTCGCCGCCGCACCCCTTGCCGGCGCGCGGCCTTCGCCGCCGCACC
>JBKBSR010000254.1:0-4959 GCA_046291055.1 Roseococcus sp. | reverse complement strand
GCGCGTGCTCGTTCTTCTGCTGCTGCTCGCCGGGCCCGCCGCGGCGCAGGTGCCGATCTGCAACGCGCTGCGCGAGGGGATGACGGCCTGTTTCGACGGCCGCCTCTGCGTCTGCCGTTTCCAGCCGGGCGGGCAGCTCACCGCCCGGCCGGACGGGCACCGCTGGGATTGCGGGCCGCTGCGCCCCGATTGCCGCCCCCCGCCCGCGACGCTGGAGGCGCCGCACAAGCCCCCCTGGCCGCAGTTCATCCCGCCGCCGCAGCTCTGGCTCGAGCCGCCTCGCCCCCCGCCCGAGCGGCCGCGCTGAGCCGGGCGGGAACATTCCCAGGCGGGGAAAGCGGGCCTACACTCCCGCGCATCCCGCGATGGAGGATCCCCGATGCGCCGCCGTTCGCTGCTCGCGCTGCCGCTTCTCGCCGCGCCCGCCCTGGCCAGGGCCCAGGAGGCCTGGCCCAACCGTCCCATCACGTTGATCGGCGGCTTCCCCAACGGCTCGGGGGTGGATATCTACCAGCGCCGCCTTGCCGAGCCGCTCTCCCGCGCCCTCGGCCAGCCCATCGTGGTGGACAACCGGACCGGGGCGGGCGGCAACATCGGCTCCGACCTCGTGGCGAAGGCGCGGCCCGACGGCTACACGCTGTATTTCGGCACGGCCGGCACCCACGCGATCAACGCGAGCCTCTATCGCAACCTGCCCTTCGACGTGGTGCGCGACTTCACGCCCATCGCGCATCTGGGCGATGTGCCCAATGTGCTGACCGTGAGCCCCGAGCGCCGGCCGCAATACACCGACTGCGCGGCGCTGCTGGCCGCGGCGCGCGCCAACCCGGGGCGGCTGAACTACGCCAGCACGGGCAATGGGGCCTCCACCCATCTCGCGGGGGCGCAGTTCGCGGCCGCGGCGGGGGTGGAGCTCACCCATGTGCCCTTCCGCGGCCAGCCGGGCGCGGCGCTGGCGCTGCTCAACGGCGATGTGGACCTGTTCTTCAACCAGACCGGCCCGGCCATCCCGATGATCCGCCAGGGCCAGGTGCGCGCGCTCGGCGTCACAACCGCCACCCGCCTGCCCAGCCTGCCCGATGTGCCCACCATCGCCGAGGCCTGCAACCTGCCCGGCTTCGTGAGCACGACGTGGTACGGGCTGTTCGGCCCCGCGAACCTGCCCGCGCCCATCGTGCAGCGCCTTTCGGCGGAGGTGACGCGCATCATCCAGTCTCCCGACTTCCAGCGCTGGCTGGTGGAAAGCCAGGGCATCGCGCCCCCCACCGTCTTCACCCCGGCCGAGTTCGCCGCCATCCAGCGGCGCGACATCGCGCATTGGGCGGAGGTGGTGCGGCGCGCGGGCGCCACGGTGGACT
Organism: Roseococcus sp.; assembly: GCA_046291055.1. GTDB lineage: Bacteria > Pseudomonadota > Alphaproteobacteria > Acetobacterales > Acetobacteraceae > Roseococcus. The sequence goes on along the minus strand of JBKBSR010000254.1, from coordinate 3,601 downwards.
GAGATGCGTCTGGACGGCGTCTGACATGTCAGTCTAGGGTCAGCGGCATGTCGCTGCTGACCCCGATCGAGGCGCCGCCCTCCCTCACCGAGCAGGCGCTCGCCGCGCTGCGGCGGGACATCCTCGCCACCCGCCTCGCGCCCGGCGAGACGATCAGCGAGGCCGCCATCGCCCAGCGTCTGGAGCTCGGCAAGGCGCCCATCCGCGCCGCCCTGGCCCGGCTGGCCGAGGAGGGGCTGGTCACCGCCCTGCCGCGCCGCGGCTGGGTGGTCAGCCTCGTCACCATCCGCGACATCCATGAGGTGTTCGACCTGCGCGGCCTGCTGGAGCCCGAGGCCGCGCGCCGCGCCGCCGGCCGGGTGGACGCGGCCATGCTCGCCCGCCTCGATGCCGTCTGCGCCGCGGGCTATGACTGCGCCGACGAGGAGAGCGTGCTCGCCTTCCTCGCGGCCAACAAGGCCTTCCACCTCGCCATTGCCGAGCTTTCGGGCAATGCGCGTCTCGCCCGCCAGCTCGACCGGCTGCTGGACGAGAGCACGCGCATGCTCGTCCTCGGCCTGCGCCGGCGCGACCGCACGGGCGAGATGGCGCATGAGCACCACGCGCTGGTGGAGGCGCTGGCCCTCGGCCAGGCCGAGCACGCCGCGGCGCTGATGCGCGAACAGGTGGCCGCGAGCCGCGCCATGGTGCTGGCCGCGCTCACCGCCCCCGACGCCATGACCCCCGTGACGGCCTGAAGGGGTGCGCGGATGAACGCCCTGACCTCCACCCGCCTCGACGCCCTCCTTTCCGCCGTCGCCGTCGCGGCGCGCGAGCCGCTGGCCCGCCGCCCCGCGGCCGTGGCCGAGGCCATGGCCCCGCATCTGGCCGCCCCCGATCTGCTCGCGGGGCGCGACTGCCCCTGCTGCCCCGACCGTTACGTGCGCCACCTGCTGCATGCGGACCCCGAGGGGCGCTACGCCGTGGTGGCGCTGGTCTGGCGGCCCACGCAGATGTCGCCCATCCACGCGCACCGCACCTGGTGCGCCTTCGGCGTGCACCGCGGGGTGCTGACCGAGCACCATTTCGCGCCCGGCGCGCCGCCCCGGCCCATGGGTGCGCATCTGCGCCACCCCGGCGAGACCTGCCACGGCCCCGCCGACCCCGCGCTCATCCACCGCCTGGGCAATTGCGCGGGGGAGGAGGCCGTCTCGATCCATGTCTATGGCGCGCCCTATGAGCGTTTCGGGGATCAGGTGAACCTGATCCTCGGTTGACCGGGGGCGGCGCGGGGCGGCACACCCATGCCGTGCATTCCGCCCCGCCCGCATGACCCCGAGGTTGCTGCTCGGCCTCTTCATGGGGGGCATCGCCTCCGTGATCTGGGGCGGGCATGCGGCGGTGGCGCGGCTGGCGCTGACCGGCCAGGGCCTGCATGTGCTCGACCTGCTGTTCTGCCGCTACGTCCCGGCGGCGCTGCTGCTCGCGCCGCTCGCCTGGCGCGCGCGGCGCGAGATCGCGGCGCTGGGCGCGCGGCGGCTGCTGCTGCTCGTGCTGTTCGGCGGCGCGGGGAACCTGACCCTCTTCGTCTCGGCGCTGCATGTCGCCCCGGCGAGCCACGGCGCGACCATCGCGCCGATGACGGGGCCCGTGGTGGCCGCGCTCGCCGCCTGGTGGCTGCTGGCCGAGCGGCCCACGCCCGGGCGCGTCGCCGCGCTGGCCGCCATGATGGCCGGGGTGCTGATGATCGGCTGGGACGGGCTCGGCCTCGCCCCCGGCGTCTGGCGGGGGGATCTGCTGCTGGTGGCGGCCGGCGGCACCTGGGGCGTGTTCACCGTGCTGCTGCGGCGCTGGCGGCTGGCCGCCATCCCGGCCACGGCGGCGGTCACGCTCGCCTCGCTGCCCTTCGTGCTGCCGCCCTTCCTGCTGTTCCGCGCCGAGGCCTTCTTCGCCCAGCCGCTGGGCCTCGTGGCCTGGATGATCGTGGCGCAGGGGCTGCTGCTGGGCGTGATCTCCATGTTCCTCTTCGCGCGCGGGGTGGAGCTGCTGGGCGCGACGCGCGCGGGCACCCTCTCGGTGCTGGTGCCGGTGGTGGGGCTGCTGCTCTCGGCCTGGCTGCTGGCCGAGCCGATCTCGCTGCTGAAGGGGCTGGGGGCGGGGCTGGCGGCGGGGGCGATGCTGGTGGCCGTGCTGTTCACGGGCCGACGCTGACCCAGTGGCTCGTCGCATGCGCGCAGACCGCGCCCGTGTCGGCGCGCGTCAGCGTCACCTCGCCATAGAGGCTGCGGCCGCGCGGCTTGATCAGCCGCGCCTCGGCGATCACCGCGCCGGTGCCGGCGGGGCGCAGGAAGGCGATGGTCAGCCCCGCCGTCAGGCTCTCGTCCCGCCCGTCGTTCAGCCCGAGCAGCGCCGCCCAGAGCGCCATGTCCGCGAGGCCCATCAGCGCGGGGCCGCAGAGGGTGGGGCCGGGGCGCAGCAGCGCCTCGCTCGGCGGGAGTTCCAGCCGCGCGCGGCCCTCGCCCGCCTCCAGCACCCGCACGCCCCAGGCGGCCGAGATGGGCAGCTTGGCGTGCATCACCGCCTCGATCTCGCGCGGGGTCATGCCAGCGGCCCCTTGCTGCGAGTCGTGCGAAGGCGGCGAGGCCGCTGGCATGTCCGTGTCTCGGCGCGCAGCCGCCACGCCGACCCTGCGCGCGATAGGTCCGGCCATGCGGCTGGCCGCATCACGCCGCCACCCCCGCCACCACGCGGCCGAGGCAGGGCGCGCCCCCCAGCCAGTAGCAGAGCTCGGCCGGGCGGGAGATGCGATAGAGCGCGAGGTCGCAGCGCGCGCCCTCGGCCAGCACGCCGCGGTCCTTCAGGCCGAGGGCGCGGGCGGCGTTGACCGTGATGCCGCGCAGCGCCTCCGTCACCGTCAGGCGGAACATCGTGCAGCCCAGATGCGCCGCGAGTAGCAGCGAGAGCAGGGGCGAGGAGCCGGGGTTCATGTCGGTGGAGAGCGCGATCCGCACCCCCGCCGCGCGCATCGCCGCCACATCGGGCATGTGCGTCTCGCGCAGCACCAGCGTCGCGCCGGGCAGCAGCACCGCCACCGTGCCGGCGCGGCCCATGGCGGCGATGCCCTCGGGGTTCGCGCGCTCCAGATGGTCCGCGCTCAGCGCGCCGTGGCGCGCAGCGAGCGCCGCCCCGCCCGCGTCGGTGAGCTGGTCGGCGTGCAGCTTCACGGGCAGGCCGGCCGCGCGCGCGGCCTCGAACACCCAGCCCGCCTCCTCGGCGGTGAAGGCGATGGAGTCCGAAAACACGTCCACCGCATCCGCGAGCCCCGCGCGCGCGGCGAGCGGGACGATGCGCTCCGCCACATGCCGCGCGTAGTCCGCCCGGCGGCCGGCATATTCGGGCGGCGTGGCGTGGGCGGCGAGCAGGCTCGTCACCACGCTCACCGCGCGATGCCGGGCGAGGTCGCGCGCCACGCGGAGCTGCTTGAGCTCCGCCTCCGCCTCCAGCCCGTAGCCGGACTTGATCTCGACGGTGGTCACGCCCTCGGCCAGCAGCGCATCGAGGCGCGGCAGCGCGGCGTCGCGCAGCGCGGCCTCGGAGGCGGCGCGGGTGGCGCGCATGGTGG
>JBKBSR010000253.1:0-4961 GCA_046291055.1 Roseococcus sp. | reverse complement strand
TACCGCGGCGCGCTGCGCCGCCTCGGCGTGGTGCCCTCGGCGCGCATCATGGAGCGCGCGCGCGGCGGCGCAGGGCGGCTGAAGCTGGCCGGGACCGTCACGGGCCGGAAGGAGCGCAACACGCGCACTGGCAGCCGCATGGCCTGGATCAGCCTCTCGGACCAGACCGGCGGCTACGAGGTGACGTTGTTCAGCGAGGTGCTGAACCGCGCGCGGGACCTGCTGGAGGAGGGGCGCGCCCTTCTCGTCACCTGCGAGGCGCGGCTCGAGGGCGAGGCGCTGCGCCTGACCGCGCAGGAGGTGGAGGCGCTGGACAAGGCCGCCGCCGGCGCGGTGGCCGGCATGCGCATCCACCTCGACGCCACCACCGCCCTGCCCGACATCCGCGCCCTGCTGGAGCGTGATGGCCGGGGCAAGGGCCGCGTGAGCCTCGTCCCGCGCCTCGGTCCGGGGCAGGAGGTGGAGGTGACGCTGCCGGGTGGCTGGAACGTCTCGCCGCGCATGATGCAGGCGCTGAAGGTCCTGCCCGGCGTGGCGGCGGTGGAGGAGATCTGACGGGTCCGGCCATGCGGCCGGCCGGATCAGCCCTCCTCTGCTTCCTCCTTCGCCTTGCCGGATTTCGCGAGCAGCTTCGTCTGGGTCTGCATCCGGTCCAGCACGCCCAGCACCAGCGCGCCCACCACGAAGGTGATGTGGATGCCCACCCCCCAGGCGAGTTCGCGATCGCTCAGCGAGGCGACGTCCATGAACTTCTGCAGCAGGTGGATGGAGCTGATCGCGATGATGGCGATGCCCACCTTCAGCTTCAGGTTGCCCGGATCGAGGTTGGAGACCCACTCGATCCGCGATCCCCCCTCCGCCGACTGCAGCCGCGACACCAGGCTGTCGTAGGAGGAGATGGCGACCATCGCCACCAGCGAGGCCACCAGCGCGCTGTCCACCAGGTAGAGCATGCCGAGCAGGAGCTGCTCGTCGCTGCTGGCGGAGAGCGCCTCCTTGGCGAATTTCCACACCTTCTGCCCGAAGCGCACGGCATAGGCCACCAGCGCGACGCCCAGGCCGAGGTAGAACACCACCAGCACGTAGCGGGTGGCGAGGACGGTCCGGTCGAGTAGGCTCTGCATGGGCGCGCATGTGGCGCGCTTCCGCAGGGAAGAAAAGACGGGGGTGGCATGATCCGCAGACTGGCCGAGGAGGGGCGCCTCTCGGGCGCGGTGGTGCATGGCGGTCTGGTCTGGCTGGCCGGCCAGGTGGCCGACGACACGAGCCTGGACGCCGAGGGGCAGACGGCGGATGTTCTGCGCCAGATCGACGCGCTCCTGGCCGAAGCGGGCACCGACAAGTCGCGCCTGCTGCAGGTGCAGGTGATCCTGGCCGACATCCGCGACGCCCCGGCGATGAACCGCGCCTGGGACGCCTGGCTCGACCCGGCGGCCAAGCCCGCGCGCTTCACCATCCAGGCGCCGCTGGTGGACCCGGCCTGGAAGGTGGAAATCACCGGGGTGGCCGCGCTGCCGTGACGGGGCGGCGCACCGCCCGCCGGCAGGCCCTGCTGGCGACGGGGCTGACCTATGGGCTGATGCTGGTGGTGGCGGCGGGCGTGGCCGATCAGGGCTGGGCCTTCGCGGCCGCCTCGCTGCTGGTGGCGAGCCTGGCCCTGGGCGGGCTGAACCTGCTCTTCCCGCAGGGGCTCACTTTCGCCTTCGGCGCGGCCAACGGGCTTGCGGTCTATGTCTGCCTGTTCGTGGTGATGGGGCGCGCGGGGTTTCCGCTCGCGCATGAATGGGCGCGGCCGATCGCCTTCCTGCTGCCCGTGCTGGCCTTCGTCGCCGCCTGCTGGTGGCGGCGGAAGGAACTGCAGGCCGCGGCCGAAGGCAGTGCGGACCTGCGGCATTTCCCCCGCTTCGTCCGCTGGCTTCTGGTCAGCGGCCTGATCGGCGCCGCCTCCCTCGCCAGCCCCATCTCCCGGCTCGGCCCGGACGGGCAGGCCATCGCGCTGCTCCTGGCCATGGCGGCGATCGCCGCCATCGGGGCGGCCTCGGTGGGCGATGTGGTGCGGCTGCTGGTGGACGTGGCGACGATGCTGCGGCGTGTGGGGGGGCGGCTGCGCATGCTCTCCGTGCCCGTCGCCACCTATGTCAGCCTCTTCGCGCTGCTGGCGGTGGGCTTCGGCTGCGTCTATCGGATCGCCGACGGGCTCTCGCGCGAGCCGGTCTTCCTCTTCGTCGGCGCGCCCGCGCGGATCAGCATCTCCGAGGCGCTGCATTTCAGCGTGGTGACGCTTTCCACCGTCGGCTACGGCGACATCCAGCCGCATGACGACGGCATCCGCCTGCTCGCGGCGCTGCAGATGGTGCTGGGCCAGCTTCTGCTCCTCTTCGGCTTCGCCGAGATCATGCGCAGCCACCGCGACGGCGAGCGCCCCGAGGATGACGGCAGGGGGCCGGGTTTTGGCCGCAAAGCCGAGGATGCTACAGGGGTTCCCCTTCGTACGGATCCGCCGCCTTGACCCTTGGCTCCCCCGATTTCTGGCGCCGCCGCCGCGTGCTCGTCACCGGCGGGGCGGGTTTCCTCGGCTCCAACCTCTGCCATGCGCTGGCCGGGCTCGGCGCGCGCGTCACCGCGCTCGACGCCATGCTGCCCGACGGCGGCGCGAACCCCGCGAACCTGGAGGGCGCGGGGGTGATGCTGGTGCGCGGCGATCTGCGCGAGACGGAGCTGCACTCGCTCTGCCAAGGCGTGGAGGTGCTGTTCAACATGGCCGCGCAGACCAGCCACATGGGCGGCCAGCGCGACCCGGTGGCCGACCTCGCCATCAACGCCGTGGCGCAGGTGCGCTTGGTGCAGGTGATGCGCGAGGTGGCGCCGAAGGCCGTGGTGGTGCACGCCTCCACCCGCCAATTTTACGGCCGCCCCCTCAGCCTGCCGGTGGACGAGTTCCATCCGGTGAACCCGCCGGACGCCAACGGCGTCAGCAAATGGGCGGGAGAGCAGTACTGGATGCTGGAGAACCGGGTGCTCGGCCGGCCCGTCGTCTCGCTGCGGCTGACCAACTGCTACGGCCCGCGGCTGCGCATCGCCGATGCGCGGCAGACTTTCCTCGGCATCTGGATCCGCCGCGTGCTGGAGGATTCGCCCTTCGAGGTGTGGGGCGGCAGCCAGCTCCGCGACCTCGCCTATGTTGACGACGTGACGCGCGCCTTCCTGCTGGCCGCGGAGCAGGCGGACCGGCCGGAGGTGGCGGGGCGCGTCTTCAACCTTGGCGGCGCGCCGCCCATCTCGCTGCTCGATCTCGCGCATCTGCTGATCGCCGCCAATGGCGGCCGCGGCCGGTTCGAGACGCGGGAGTTCCCGGCCGACCGCGCGCCCATCGACATCGGCAGCTATCACGCCGACGACCGCGCCTTCCGCAGCGCCACGGGCTGGTCGCCGCAGGTGCCGCTGGAGGAGGGGCTGCGCCGCTCCCTCGCCTGGTATCGCGAGCGCCTGGCCGACTACGCCTTCTGAGGACACGCCCATGAACGCGCCCCTTCCCCTTCTCCCCTTCGCCGATCCGGGTGCGGGCTACCGCGCGCTGCAGGGCGAGATCGACGCGGCGGTGGCGCGCGCCCTCGCCTCGGGCTGGTACATCCTGGGCCGCGAGGGAGAGGCCTTCGAGGCCGAGTTCGCCGCCTGGCTCGGCGAGGGGCAGCACGCGGTGGGCTGCGCGAACGGGACGGACGCGCTCATGCTCATCCTGCGCGGCCTGGGCATCGGTCCGGGCAGCACGGTGGTGACGGTGAGCCACACCGCGGTCGCCACCGTCGCGGCCATCGAGATGGCCGGGGCGACGCCGCTTCTGCTCGATATCGAGCCCGGCGCCTACACCATGGACCCGGCCGAGCTCGAGGCGGTGCTCGCCGCGCCCCCGCCCGGTCTGCCGCCCATCCGCGCCGTCATCCCCGTGCATCTCTACGGGCAGGCGGCGGATCTGGGGCGGATCGCCGCCGCCTGCGCCCGCGCAGGCGTGGCGTTGATCGAGGACTGCGCGCAGTGCCATGGCGCGCTGTGGCAGGGCCGCAAGCTCGGCACCTTCGGGGCGGCGGCGGCCTTCAGCCTGTATCCCACGAAAAATCTCGGCGCGCTGGGCGATGGCGGGGTGCTGGCCAGCGCCGATCCCGACCTCGCCGCGCGCATCGGCGCCATCCGGCAATACGGCTGGCGGCAGCGCTATGTGAGCGACATGATGGGGGTGAACTCCCGCCTCGACGAGATCCAGGCGGCGATCCTGCGCGTCAAGCTGCGGCATCTCGACGCGCAGAACGCGCGGCGGCGCGCGATCGCTGCGGCCTATGATGCGGCGCTCGCCGGCACGGGCCTCGCGCCGCCGCTGCGTCGCGCGGGGGCGGAGCATGTGTTCCACCTCTATGTGCTGCGCCATCGCGAACGGGACGCGCTGATGGCGCGGCTCAAGGCGCTCGGCATCGGCACGGGGATCCACTACCCCGTTCCGGTGCACGCCCAGCCGGCCTATGCGGGCCGCGTCGGGCTCGGTCCCGCGGCATGCGCGGAGACGGAGCGCGCCGCGCACGAGGTGTTCAGCCTGCCCATGTATCCCGAACTGACCGACGCGCAGGTCGAGCGCGTCTGCGCGGCGCTGCGCGCGCTGTGATGCGGGCGGCGATCACGCCGGCCGTATCGCGCACGCCGGGTCGGCCGGCGGAGGCGCGCCAGAACACAGCCATGCCAGCGGCCGCGCCTCCTCTCGCGAGCCGGAAAGGGCGGCCGCCGGCATGATGGGGGCGGCATGGCATGCTGCCCGCATCGCGCGCAGGGGTGGCGTGGCGACAGCGCGCCAAAACAAGGGCATGCCAGCGTCCGCGTCCGCCATCCCGCCGCCGTGGCGGGCAGCATACGCCTGAGCGCTGCGCCAGGGTGAGAGGGTCGCCGATCCCGAGCGGATGGCCCTGCGCGGCGCGGAG
>JBKBSR010000252.1:0-4971 GCA_046291055.1 Roseococcus sp. | reverse complement strand
AAGGGCAATCCTTGTCGCGAGGCGCGAGACGCCGGGGCCGAACGCCACCTCCAGCACCGGCAGCGGCGAGGCCTGCCCATAGGCGAGGCTCTCCTCGCCCGTGACGAGGCGGGCGGCGAGCGGCCCGTCGGCGGTGACGGCGAGACGCGCCCGCGGCCCCTCCACCCCCGCGCCCGCCAGCCGCCACGGCCCGGGCGCGAGGCGCCAGCGCAGCAGCCCCGCGCGGAAGGGGCCGGAGACGGCGTCCTCCACCCGCCAGAGCCGGCCCTCGGCGAAGACTTCCCGCGCGTGGCGGCGGCCGCGGTGGTCGCAGATCCAGCCGCCCGAGGGCAGGGGGCCCGTGGCGGGCCAGCGCGCATAGAGGAAGGGGCCGAGGCGCGGCATCTGGTCCTCGCCGTCGAAGCCGATGGTGTTGTGGAAGGCGGTGGAGGCGAAGGCGGCGGCGCGGGCGCGCTCGGCGGGGTTGTAGGCGAAGCTGCCCGCATCCCGCAGCAGGTTCAGCGGCCCGTCCCAGAGGTCGAGATGGAGCAGGTCGGCATGGCCGGGGCGGAAGCGCAGCGGGCCGGTGCGCAGCACCGCGCGCGCCCCGGCGGCGGCGCGGCCCAGGAAGCCCGCGCTGCGCCACTCCGCCTCCGCCTCCAGCCGCGCCGCGGGCAGGGGCAGGCCCAGGGCGGCGCAGCCCGGTTCCTCCGGCCAGCCGGCCGAGGCGGCGCAGAAGATCCGCGCCGCGCGCTCGAGGCTCGGCCGCGCGTCATCGGGCCCCGCCCCGGCGAGATCGGCGAAGCAGGAGCCGTCCTGGTGGCCGATGCGCGGCAGCGCCCCCGTCTCGGGGCAGCAGAGCCGGTGCAGCCAGCGCGTGGCGGCGGCCAGCCGCGCCCGGGCCGCCGGCGAGAGCCCCGCCCCGCCCCGCCGCGCGCGCAGCCACTCCGCCACGGCCGTCACGTCCAGCAGCAGCCGGTCATAGGCGGGGCTGGGCTGGGCGAAGGCGCCATCCTCCGCCACCAGGCGCAGGATCGCGGCCTCCAGCCGGCGCGCGCCGGTGGCGGCCAGCCGCGCCTCATCGAGCCACAGCCCGCAGGCCAGCAGCCCGGCCGCCTCGCTCACCGGGTGGTTGTTGTCCTGCGCCATGGCGTAGGCGGGGTTGGCGGCGATGCGCCGCGCCAGGGCCTCGAGCGCCGGGCGCGGCGGGGCCTCCCCCGCGATCTCGCAGGCGAGGATGAGGTGCAGCGCGCGCAGCGCCGCCTCCTGCCCGCACAGCCAGAGCGGGCCGGCGAAGGGCGGGTGCGCCGCCATCCAGCCGGCCACGAAGGGGGCGATGGCCGCGCCCTCGCCGCGCAGGGCCAGGGCGGGCAGCTCCGCCCAGCGATGCGCCTCCCACAGCGGGCGCAGATCCTCGCCCGCCATCGGGTCGGCCAGGGAGACGCCGGGCAGCCGCGCCGCGAGCCGCCGCCGCGCCAGCGCCCCGCGCCCCCAGAGCGCCAGCGCCACGGGCCGGGGGCCGAGCCGCCAGGCGGCGTCCAGGGTCAGCGCCCAGCGCGGCCAGGGCCTCTCCCGCCAGATATCGCGGATAGGTTGCATCCCTGCCCGCTTATGCGGCAAAACCTGCAATCTCAAGGAGAGACGCCCGTTCCTTGCACGGCCTGACCCCCCTTGCCCGTTCCGGTGTCGGCCTCGGGTTGCTGCTGGCCCTGGCTCTCCCTGGCGCGGCCCAGCAGGCGCCGCCCCAGCCCGGGCTGCTCGCGCCGCCCGCGCTGCCCTCCACCCTGCCGGGGGGCGCGGCCGTGCCCGGCCTGCCCGCCGCCTCGCAGCAGGAGATCCTGCAGCGGCTGCTCGAGGCCGGGGCGGGCCGGCCGCTGGGCGGGCCAGCTCCGCCGGCGAGCCCGGCCCTTCCCCCGCCGGCCGCGCCGGCCGCGCCCTTCCCCGCGCCGGCTCCCGCCGGGGCGGCGGAGGAGCCGCTCTCCCCCGTCGAGCAGTTCTTCGCCGCGCGGCTCACCGTGCCGCTGCGCCAGTTCGGCTACGAGACCTTCCGCGCCGGCGCCCCGGCCGCACCGGCCTTCGGCGCCGTGCCCGACGACTACGTGATCGGCCGCGACGACGAGGTGATCGTCGCCTTCCGCGGCCGCGCCCGCAGCACGCTGAGCCTGCGCGTGACGCGCGAGGGCATGCTGGTGCTGCCCGACCTGCTGCCCATTCCCGCCGCCGGCCGCAGCCTGCGCGAACTCCGCGCGGAGCTGGAATCCCGCGCGGCGCGGGAGCTGGCGGGCAGCGAGGTCTTCGTCACGCTCGGCCAGTTGCGGCAGGTCAGCGTCTTCGTGGGCGGCGAGGTGGCGCGGCCCGGCGCGGTCAGCCTCTCGCCGCTCGCCACCGTGCTCGATGCGCTGGTGGCGGCCGGCGGCGTGCGCAAATCCGGCACGCTGCGCGCCGTGCGGGTGGAGGGGCCGCAGGGCCGGCGCGTGGTGGACCTCTACCCCGTCATCGCCGGCGAGGGCGCGCCGCCCGACCTCGCGCTGCGCGAGGGCGAGCGCATCCTGGTGCCGCCCATCGGCGGGGTGGTGGCGCTGGGCGGCGAGGTGGCGCGGCCCGCCATCTACGAGCTGCCGCCCGGCCAGCCGGGCGCGCCGCTGGCCGAGATGCTGCGCCTCGCGGGCGACGCGCTGCGCCCCGAGGGCAACCGCTACCTGCTGGAAACCACGGATTCCGCCGGCCGCCGCGCCTTCCGCGAAATCTCGCCCGCCAGCCTGGTCCGGCGCGGGGATGCGCTGCTGGTGCAGCCGGGCAGCGACGTGGTCTCGCGCCAGATCCGCCTCTCCGGCCATGTGGCGCAGCCCACCACGCGCGCGCTGGGCGGGCGCGGTTCCACCCTGCGCGGGCTGCTCGCCGACCCGCGCCTCGTCCGGCCCGACCCCTACGCCCGCATGGGCGTGGTGCTGCGGCTGGATGCGCGCACGCGCGGGCGGCGCATCCAGCCCTTCGACCTCGCCGCCGTGCTCCAGGGGCGGGGCGACCTCGCCCTCGCCGAGGGCGACGAGGTGATCATCCTGGCGATGAGCGACATCGCCTGGCTCGCCAGCCCCTCGGTGCAGCGGGCGCTGCGCGGCGAGGCGGAGGGCGGGCCGCCCCCTCCGGGCCTGCCGGTCGCCCTGCCGCAGCCGCGCGGGGCGGCCGCGCCGGCCATGGCCGCCCCGCCCATGGCCGCTCCGCCCGGCTTCGCCCCGGGCCAGCCGGCCCCGGCCCAGATGGCGGGAAGCCCGCTGGGCGCCGCCCCGCAGGCGCTCGACTGCCCGGCGCTGACGCAGCTCGCGGTGGCGGCGCGCTCCAGCCCGCAGCGCTTCGCCCATGCCCGGGTGGCGGGCTTCCCCGAGATCGGCGCGGCGCCCTGCCCGCCCGTGTTCGTCGAGCACCCGATGCTGCTGCCCTTCCTGCTCGACCAGGCCGTGCTGCTGACGGGCGAGGTGCGGCTGCCCGGCCTCTATCCCATCACCGACAACACCGGCCTCGATGCGGTGCTGGCCATGGCCGGCGGCGTCACCGACACGGCCGACCTCTCCTCGGTGGAGCTGGCGCGCGAGCCGGCGGACCAGACCAGCGCCATCCCCCTCTCGCGCAGCGTGCTCGACCTGCGCAGCCGCAACTTCGCCGCCGTGCGCCTCTCCCCGCGCGACGGCATCCGCGTCCCGCGCGGCTTCGGCGACCGCGACAGCGGGCCCGTCACCCTGCTGGGCGAGTTCCTGCGCCCCGGCGTCTATGACATCCGCCGCGGCGAGCGCCTGTCGGAGGTGATCGCACGCGCCGGCGGCCTCACGCCCCAGGCCTACCCCTATGGCGCGGTGTTCACGCGCGAGAGCGTGCGCGTCCGCCAGCAGGAGGGTTTCCAGCGCACGGCGCGCGAGATGGAGCAGGGGCTGCTGCAGATGGCCGCCGGCCAGGCGGTGATCGGCAGCGGCGCGCGCACCGACATCGCGGGCGCCATCGCCGCCGGGCGCGAGATGGCGGCGGCGCTGCGCGAGGCGCGCGCGGCCGGGCGCATGGTGGTGGAGGCGAACCCGGTGGTGCTGGCCGGCCGCCCCGAGCTCGACGTGCTGCTCGAGCCGGGCGACCTGATCGTGATGCCCAAGCGCCCGAACGAGGTGACGGTGGTGGGCGCGGTGCAGAACCCGGGCTCGCTGCAGTTCACCAGCGGCTGGCGGGCGGCGCAGTATGTGGCCGCGGCCGGCGGCGCGCAGCGCTTCGCCGACGCCTCGCGCGCCTTCATCGTGCTGCCGAACGGGCAGTCGGTGGCGGCGGGGCTGGGCGCCTGGCAGCAGGGCGGCCCGCCCGTGCCGCCGGGCAGCCTCGTGATCGTGCCCAACGACCCCTCGCCCTTCGAGAACTGGGGCTTCCTGCGCGACATCACCCAGGTGGCGAGCCAGGTGGCCATCTCGGCCGCCGCGCTGGCGGTGATCGCGCGGGGCAGCGGGCGGTGAGGTGGCCGGGCTGAGGCGCGCGCTGCTCGGCCTGTTCTGCGCGCTCGGCGCGGCGGCGGCGCCGCTCGGCGCGCAGGAGTTCGACCCCGGCTTCGCCCCCAGCGGCTCCAACTTCGGTCGGGTGGGGCTGCTCGAGATGCCCAATGCCCGCTTCCGTCCCGATGGCTCCATCGAGACGGGGGTGGCCATCCGCCGCCAGCGCAGCTTCTGGTTCGTGAACTTCCAGGCCCTGCCCTTCCTGGAGACGAGCTTCCGCCTGACCGACCGGCTGAACGGCACGCTCGGCCGCGGCCGCACCACCGACCGCGCCTTCGACGTCAAATTGCAGTTGTGGACGGAGAACGACTGGCGGCCCGCCCTCGCCCTCGGCTTCCAGGACCTGATCGGAACCGGCATCTACCAGGGCGAATACATCGTCGCCTCCAAGCGCTTCTGGTCGCTGGACGCGACGCTGGGCATGGGCTGGGGGCGGCTGGCCACGGGGCGCGATCTGCCCAACCCGCTGGGC